>JAPOLF010000203.1 GCA_029977305.1 bacterium
TGGATCCGCAGGGCGGGGCGGTTCCGGATCAGCAGGAATGACCAGAGGATGATGCACGCGGTACCGGCGCGGAGCAGACTGAGCGTGACCCCGTCGACATCCGTGTTGCTCAGGATGAGGACGATGATCGGGGCCGTAGTCGCCCAGGAGAACGCTGCACCGATGACAGCGGCGATGGCGATGCCGCGACCGCTGGTGCGACCGGTTGGCTGCGACTGGCTCACCTAGGAGAGGTCGAAGGAGACACCGGATCCGTCGGCGATCGCCTTGTCATAGGCACGGCGCGCGACGACGACATCTTGAACCGCGTTGCCGACGGTCTTGAAGAGCGTCACCTCGTCATTGCTGGTGCGGCCCGGCTTGTCGCCATTGACGAGCATGCCGAGTTCGACGGTGAAATGCTCGCGGGCAACCAGCCCTTGGTTCAAGGGGATGATCAGATCGCCGGACTCGTGGAGCGCGGCCTCGGTTGCATCGACGACCAAGGTGGCATTCACCACGAGATCTGAGGGGAGTTCCTGCATTTCCGGAGTGTAGGAGCCGACGGCGTTGATGTGGGTGCCGGGACGAATGGCAGCGAAGTCGAAGACCGGAGTCTTGGACGTGGTGGCGGTGCAGACGACATCGGCTTGGGCGACCGCAGCATTGGCGTCGGTCGAGTACTCCATGCGACTGACGACATTGGGCCAATCGCGGGCGAGGATGCCCTTGAGCCGCTCGAGGGATTCCGGGAAGACGTCGACGGCGATGATTCGCTCGATCGGGCGGACGGCGCAGACGGCGGCGATCTGGGTCGCGCCTTGGGCGCCAGCGCCGACCGCGACCAGCGTCTTCGCATCCTTGCGAGCCAACAGATCGGTGGCGGCTCCGGAGATGGCGCCGGTGCGGAGGGCGGTGAGGTAGGTGCCGTCCATGATCGCCATGGGGACGCCGGTCTCGGCATCGACGAGGGTGACCATGGCATTGATCACCGGGAGGCCGAGCTTCGGGTTGTCGTAGAAGACGGAGACCACTTTGAGGCCGAGGGCGCCGAGGGCCGGGACGTAGCCGGGCATGTAGAGCGAATCGCCGCGAACGCCGGTGACCGGGATGTTGATCCGGAGCGGCGAGTTGGTGCGACCGGCGCTGAGTTCGGCGAAGGCGATCTTCATCAACTCGATCGCCTCGGGCATGGGAACGAGGCGCTGCACGTCGGAGCGAGAGAGAGCGAGCATCGAGAACCTCCGTCGGGGTGCGCCTGCGGCGGCGGCATGGGTGTTCGGTTGGGCGAGTCTACCGGGATCACCGGGCAGCCGCAATTGCCCTCCCCTATCCTTCCTATGGGAGAGGCAAATTGAGGAGGCGACACGATGGGTGGTGCTCCGTTGGCGGAGGTGGTGCGCGCGACCACCGCATATGTCGATCCGCTGGGCATGCCGGACTACGTGCCGACGGGCATGCAGGTGTGGGGCGGCCAACCGATCCTCCGAAGATTGGCCGTGGCAGAGAGTTGCAATGCGAAGACCATCCGCGCCGCCGCCGACTGGGGAGCAGAGGCGCTCTTGGTGCACCACGGGGTGTACTGGCACGCGGCCGATCCGGCGGGAACTCCCGGCAAGGTGATCGAGGAGCGCCGGATGGAGACACTGCGGGCTGCGGGGATCAGCTTGCTGGCGTATCACCTGCCGCTCGATGCGCATCCCGAGGTGGGCAACAACGCATGCATCGCGCGCGAACTCGGGCTCGAGGTGACACATCGCAATTTCTGTCCTCTTGGGGAGAGCGGATTCGCGATCGGGGTGATCGGGGCGTTTGCGGAGGCCGTGGCGCTCGACGCTTTGGCGCACCGCTGCGGAGAGGTGTTCGGGACGGTGCCGCTGCTGTGTCCCGGGGCGCAGGGGCAGGTGCGCAGTGTGGCGATCGTCTCGGGCGGTGGAGCATCGTCATTGTTCGAGGCAGCTGCGCGGGGAGTTGACGCCTTCATCTCCGGCGAGGGTCGGGAGTGGTCGCCAGCAGCGGCGGCGGAGACCGGGGTGGCGTTCCTCGCCGTTGGGCACCATGCGAGCGAACGGCTGGGGGTGCAAGCGCTCGCTGGGTGGGTTGCCCACCATCACGAAGTTGAGTCGCGCTTTTTCTCTGAGGAGAACCCGTTCTAGCGAACGGGATGTCACCTGTTGACAAGGCACACCGAGGGTCGGACGATGCGCGCATCTCGCCCGCATCGTGAGGACCCCCGCATCATGGATGCCCCGCGGTTCGATGCCATCGCCCGACGCCTGTCGCAAGCGCGGTCACGTCGTGCTGTCCTCGGACTAGCGCTGGCCATGGCGTTTTCATGGAGTCAGGGCACCGCCGCGCCGCGTCCCGGACTGGGCGAGCGCTGCAAGCCGAAAGCCGGTTGTGCCGCCGGCTCCTGCATCAATCGCACCTGTGTCTGTGGCGCCGGACAGCGCCGCTGCGGATCGACGTGCATCGCCAATGGGCAATGCTGCAACGCGGACGGCGAGCGGCGCTGCGGGAACAGTTGCATCAGCGGGTCGACGTGTTGCACCGATGACGGCGAACGACGCTGCGGCAACGGCTGCACCAAGCCGGGTGAGTGCTGCCATGCAGACGGGGAGCGGCAGTGCTCCGATGGTCGGTGCATCGCCGGAGATCGGTATTGCAGCGCGCGGGAGTGTCCGCCGATCGGCAACGGGGACCCGTGCATCGAGGTGGTGCTGAATCAACAGGGGGGATGCGCAACCCGCGATGCCGCCGCCGGAACGCCCTGTGGCAATGACGACATCATGTCGTGCGACGGTGCAGGCACATGCGTGGCGGCGGCATGCACCAGCGCGAGCCAGTGTCCTGGGCGTGATGGGGAATGCAAACGTCGGCGCTGTCGCAATCGCCGCTGTGAATGGGTGTTCGATGCACACGGCACGCCGCTCGCCCAGCAAACGGCTGGCGACTGCCTGTTGGGCGTCTGCGATGGCGCGGGCGGGAAGACCTTCATCGGAGACCCAAGTGATGTGCCCGGTCGAAGCACCGCCTGCCCCAATCCGCGTTGTGAAGGGGCGGAATTGCTCTGCACGTAGCGTGGAGGTTGTCGGCATCCCGGTTGCCCATGCGTGGGCTACGGGCGTGGTTTGACGCTGCCCACCCTGCTTGCTACTGTCGCAGGTAGAACCGATTGGCATGGCGTGCCGTTGACTGAGAAGGCTCAGCACACCGCACCACCATCACAGCATTCATTCCGGCGGACACGATGGCGTGCGAGCAGGTCCGGCAGGAGGTCAGGCAAATCCATGGACAGCTCACCGCGATCTTCTGGGGTGTCGACGTCCCCTGTCTTCGACCGGATCTCCCATCCGCGGGATGTGAAGGCGCTCTCCCCGAGCGACCTGCAGTTGCTGGCGCAGGAAATCCGGAACGAGCTGATTGAGGTTGTCTCAGCGAACGGTGGCCACCTCGGGGCGTCTCTCGGGACGGTGGAACTCACGATCGCGCTGCTCTACGTCTACAACCTGTCGCGCGACCGCATCGTGTGGGATGTCGGTCACCAAGCCTACGTCCACAAACTGCTGACGGGGCGTCGCGATCGGTTTCCGACGATTCGGCAGGAGGGTGGGCTGTCCGGATTCCTATCCCGGGATGAGAGCGAATTCGATGCCTTCGGCGCGGGGCATGCGTCGACCTCGATCTCTGCCGGATTGGGCATGGCCGAAGCGTTTCACCTGCGCGGCGAGGTCGACCGGCGGAGCACCTGGAGCGAGCGCCATGTACGGTATCTGCGCGTTCTTCAACACGCCGCAGGG
>JAPOLF010000204.1 GCA_029977305.1 bacterium
AATTGAACTCAAGACCGATACATTTGATTTAGATGCGTCAACCTTAGTGATGAAAAGTGATAGTACGGGTAGTATCGCACTTGGAGCATCACCACCTGCAGCTTTCGATAGTGGAACTGGTTTCTTTGTTGATGGTACAATGAACGCGAGTGCCAAGCATAAAGAAGATATGCTTCGCGATGCGCAGGAAAAAAAAATTGCAATGGTGGAGATGAATGGAAAATTGTGTATCAAAACAACCATCCCGATGCGTTCATCGATGCTTTGCGATTTTGGGATGACCATCGCGGCTTTATATTCGGCGATCCGATCGACAGCAAACTCTTGACTATAGTGACCAACGATCGCGGGGAAACTTGGCAGTTGCCTAGCAACCAAGAATTCACACTACGGTCCTCCCATGGGCAAAAGCCATCCCTGCGCTCTCCGCTATTAGTGCCGAGGCCGAATCGACAAACGCCACCTCGTTGGCGATCCTCCGTCGTCTCGGATTCGTCCATACCGGCACTGCTGTCGACCCCGCTGATAGCGCCGATCTCACCACCTTCATCCTTCCCCTCACCGAATCGGCCGATCGCCGGTGATGCGCCTGTTCCCATGGTTCTACGGATGGACCATCACCCTCGTGCTCGGCATCACCACCACCATCTCCTACGGCGTCATGCTCTACGCCTACACCGTCGTCGCCGCCCCCATGGCCGACGATCTCGGCTGGTCGATGTCCACCCTCAATGGCGGCTACTCCGTGATGCTCCTCGTGGCCGGGTTGCTCGCGGTCCCCGTTGGCATCTGGGTCGATCGCCACGGCGCGCGCCTGCTCATGACCATCGGCTCGATCATCGGCGTCGCAGCCGTGATCGCGTGGTCGCGGGTCGCCGACATCCGCGGTTACTACCTCACGTGCCTCGTCATCGGCATCGCCAGCGCCGCCACGTTCTACGAACCCGCCTTCACCACCGTCACCAAATGGTTCCGCCGCGATCGCCCCAAGGCGCTGCTCCTCGTCACCATCATCGCCGGATTCGCCAGCACCATCTTCCTCCCGCTCACCGGGTGGCTCGAGATCCAGCATGGCTGGAGACAAGCCCTTGTCATCCTCGCGGTCGTGCTCGCCATCGGAACCATCCCACTCCACGCCATCGTCCTCCGCCGCCGACCCGAGGATTTCGGCCTCCTTCCCGATGGCGATGCCGCCCCCGTCGGCGCCTCCTCCCTCTCCCCGGACCTCGATGGCGCCACCCTCCACCATGCCCTCCACGACGCCGGATTCTGGTGGCTCGGCGCCGCCTTCTGGTTCGCCAATCTCGTCTCGATCGGCCTCGGCGTCCACGCGCTCACCGTGCTCACCTCACGCGGAGAAGATCCCCAACTCGCCGCAGCGGTGGTCGGACTCATCGGTGCCGCGCAGGTGGTCGCCCGCATCACGGTCACCGCCCTCGGCAGCCGCATCTCACTCGTCGGCGCCACAGCCGCCGCCTTCGCCTTCCAAGCGATCGCCGCCCTCTTGCTGCTCCTGCATGACAGTTGGTTGCCGATCGTCGCGGCAATCCTCCTGCTCGGCGCAGGTCGCGGCGCGATCACGCTCCTGCGGGCTGATATCGTCGCCGAGCGCTACGGTCCGGCCCACTTCGGCGCGATCAACGGCGCCTTCGCCCTGATGATCGTCACCTCCGCCGCCGCCGCCCCGATCGGCATCGGTCTCCTCGCCGACGCATGGGGAAACGACCGCGCCGTGCTCGCCTCGGCGGTCGTCGCGATGACCTCGGTGGGCTTCCTCGCCGTCGCCGCGCGCGATCCCGTCTAGCCGGCGTCCTGCAACGCGACGCGGACCTCACCGTCCTGCTGCCACACCGAGACGATCGGCGGATCCGCATCCCGATCGCGTTCCGCCATCAGGTCCGCGATCGGCATCGCCACCTCGCGCTCGACCCGCAGCAGGATCGTCCGCCCGTTGACCGGCGTGCCGTCATCCTCATCGCGCGTGAGCGCCACCAGTGCCAGCCGATCCAACCCGAACCCCGCGATCCTCTCTCCTAGTTGCGTCTCCACCGCGCGCACTTCGCGCTCCGCGATCCCGAGCAGCGTCGGCGTGTCCAGTGGCGAGAAGACCACCGTGCGATCCAAGCGATTGAGGAACTCCGGTCGGAATGATCCCGCCACCGCCTCTCGGTCATCGAGCGGCAGGTTCGTCGTGAGAAAGAACCACGCATGGCGCGCATCGACCGTCCGCCCGCGTCCATCGGTCAATCGCCCGGCGTCGAACACCTGCAGGAAGATGTCCATCACCCGAGGATGGCCCTTCTCGATCTCGTCCAGCAACACCACCGATGCCGGATGCGTCTGCAGATGCTTCGTCAATTGCCCGCCATCGTCGTGACCCACATACCCAGGTGGCGACCCGATCAACCGCGCCACGCTGTACTGGTCGTGGTACTCGGAGAGATCGATCCGCAACAGACTTGCTCGCCCCCCACCGATCCCCTCGGCCAGCGCTTGCGCCAGCGCCGTCTTCCCCACGCCCGTCGGTCCGCCGAGGAGAAAGACCCCGCGCGGCCGCTCCGGTGCCCGCAAGCCGAGCGCCGACAACCGCACCGCCGCCGCCACCGCATCGACCGCTTCGTCCTGTCCCAGCACCCGCTTCCGCAGTACCTGCTCGATGTGTGCCGCGTCGAGTTCTGCTCCACCCGCCACTCGCCCGATCGGGATCCCCGTCCGCTCCGATACGGCCAGTGCCACGATCTCCGGCGTCACGATCCGAGGCGCACCATCGTCCGCTGGCCGTTCAGCGAGGCTCGGCATCACCACCCGCGTGCACGCATCTTCGATCAGGTCGATCGCCTTGTCCGGCAATCGACGATCACGCATGTACGCCACCGAGAGCGCCACCGCCGCGGTGATCGCCTCGGGCTGCACCACCACCCCGTGATGCGCCTCCGTCCGCCCGATGATCAATTCCAGCAGCGCGATCGTCTCGTCGCTCGTCGGTTCCCGCACCTCGATCGCCTGCGTCCGCCGCTCCAACGCCGGGTCGCGCCGGATCGACGCGTCGAATTCCTTCGGCGTCGTCGCCCCGATCATCCGGAACCCCGGCCGCGCCAACGCCGGCTTCAGGATGTTCGCCAGACTCTGGATCTCCGACTGCGAGATCACCATGTGCACTTCATCGATGAACAGCACGATGTCCGGCCGTCGCGCCACTTCGTCGATGACCTGTGTCAGCCGCTGCTCGAGTTGCCCCCGGTACATCGTCCCTGCCAGCAGATTCGCCACCGGCAACTCGACGATCCGTGTCTCCAGCAACTGCTCCGGCACCGACCCCTCGACGATCCGCTTCGCCAACGCCTCGACCAGCGCCGTCTTCCCGACCCCGGCCTCGCCCACCAGCACCGGATTCGCCTTCGTCTGCCGGATCAGCGTCCGTGCGATCTGCAGCACGATTTCCTCGCGCGCGACGATCGCTCAACTCCCCGTTCCGCGCCGCCGCCGTCAAATCCCGCCCGAGCGCATCGAGCGCCGGCGTCGGAGGCAACTCCCGCGGTGGCATGACCGGTGGCACCACACGGTCATCCCCGTCTCCATCCGGTGGTCGGTCCCGCCAGCTGATCGGGGTCATCGGGCGCCCCTCTCCCCCGGACTCCGATCGGTCCACGAGATGCGCGCACTGCTGCGCACCGGCGCCGCGGGAGTGGGTTGCGTGTGTGGCTGCGAGGGCGGAGCAGAGAGTTGCGCGGGATGCGCTCCGCCATCAACCACCTTGATCAACTC
>JAPOLF010000205.1 GCA_029977305.1 bacterium
GGTCGCCTTCCTCGTGCCGAACATCCCAGAGATGCTCGAGGGCCACTTCGGGGTGCCGCTGGCGGGGGCGATCCTCGTCGCCATCAACACCCGCCTCTCACCCCCGGAGATCGCGTACATCCTCAACCACTCCGGCAGCAAAGTCTTGGTGGTGGATTCTGAACTCGCGCGCCTCGTCGAGCCCGTGATCGCGGAGTGTCCCAGCCTCGACCTGGTGGTCACCATCGAGGATGTCCCCGGCGGCATCCACTTGCCCGGGCCCGACTACGAATCGTTCATTGCCACCGGCAGCACCGATCTCATCGACTGGCCGCTCGACGACGAGGACGAGGTCATCACCATCGATTACACCTCCGGCACCACCGGCAAGCCGAAGGGCGTCATGTACACCCATCGCGGGGCATATCTGAACAGCCTCGGCGAGTTGATCGAAATGCGGATGACCAGCACCAGCGTCCATCTCTGGACGCTGCCGATGTTTCACTGCAACGGCTGGTGCCTGCCGTGGGCGGTGACCGGCATCGGCGCGACGCATGTCTGCCTGCGCAAGTTCGATCCCACTGAAGCCTGGCGATTGATCCATCGACACCGCGTGACCCACCTCTGCGCCGCGCCGACGGTGCTGATCGCCCTCGTCAACTCACCCGAAGCACCAACCGCGCCGCTCGACCATGAGTGGATCGTCAGCACGGCCGCGGCGCCCCCTTCACCGACGATCATCCAACAGGTCGAAGCCCTCGGCGCCGACGTCATCCATGTCTACGGCCTCACCGAGGTCTATGGCCCTTACACGGTCTGCGAGTGGCAGTCCCAGTGGGACACACTTCCCGTGGATGAGCGCGCACGCATCAAGGCGCGCCAAGGGGTGGGGTACCTTGTGGCCGACGACGCCCGCGTGGTCGATGCCGACATGAACGACGTTCCCGCCGACGGTGTCACCATCGGTGAGGTCATCATGCGCGGCAACAACACCATGAAGGGCTACTTCAACGATGAGGAGGCCACCGCGCGCGCCTTCCGCGGCGGGTGGTTCCACTCCGGCGATCTCGCCGTGATGCACCCTGACGGCTACCTCGAACTGCGGGACCGGCAGAAGGACATCATCATCTCGGGCGGCGAGAACATCAGCACCATCGAAGTCGAGCAAGCGATCTGCGCCCACCCGGCCGTGCTCGAGGCAGCAGTGATCGCCATACCCGACGACTACTGGGGCGAGGTTCCGAAGGCGTTCGTCGCGCTCAAGCCCGGGCAGTCGCTCACGGCAGAGGATCTCGTCATCCACTGCCGAACCATGCTCGCTGGGTTCAAGGTGCCGCGCGCGATCGCATTCGGCGACCTGCCCAAGACCTCGACCGGCAAGGTGCAGAAGTTCGTGCTCCGTGAGCGTGAATGGGCGGGCAAAGAACGCAAGATCAACTAGCGCCGCTCGGGCTAGGGCAGATTCCCGCACGCGAGCACGGTGCCGAAATCATCGACACCCGCATGCACCACGATCGCGCCACCCTCTCCGAGGAGATCCGCCAATGGGATGCCAACCTGGGTGACGCTCGTCCCAGCCTCGTTCAGTCCGCCGAGCATGACCGCGGGATCAACATCGAGATCGGCACAGGTTCCGCGGTGAATCACGACGACCTCACCCCCTGCGGTGCCAGTGACCGCCACCGTGACCAACGCCTCGCCTTCAACCTCGCGGAGCGTCGCGATCCCTGCCGGCCCATCCGCGCTCAGGGGGTCGATCGTCACGGCCAACACCTCTTCTGTAGACGTCTCCACCGGCGGGATGTCCTGACGCGGCAACGGATCCGGGACCGGCATCGGGCGCATCGGGGTCGCCCCGGCGGCCTCCCAGACCGCAAATTCGCGGTAGGAGATCTTGGCCACCGATGCGGCGGCGTCGGTCAAGCCTGATCCGAGGATAATGTCACCCCCACCCTGATCGGCCGAGAGATCGAGCATCACCGGTGCGCCGTCGTTGACCGCGAACCCGCCGCTCGCGCCGACGAACCCGAGATCGAGCACATTCACCCCGCCGGGGGTCAGCACCATCGCATCGACCGCACCGGAGGCGGTGACGTCACCCATCGCATCTCGCAGGGTCCAGGCGCCGGACGAATCGAGCATCAACAGATACTCGGTGCGGAAGCCCACGGCGATCTCCCACGGTCCAGGCTCCGCCGGGATGGCCCAGCGCACATGCACCAGCGCATCTGCGACCGTCACGCCTGCCGGTGCGGAGGCGAGTTCACCAGTGGGATCAGCTGGGTCGAGCCACCCGGCACGGAATGGGGTGATCGGCGGCATTGCCCGCACTGCGATCACCCAATCGCGGAAGGCGTCCGCGGTCATCTCCTCCGGCACCGCGGGAACCGCCAGCGGCCACACCGTCAGGTCCGCGACGGTCACGGAAGGATCCCCCTCGATCATCACCGCGACGTTGCCGGGCCCGAGCACGTCCTGCAGATCCAATGCCGAGACGTACTCACCGTTCACGGAGAACCACCCCACCGGGCCATAGGTCGCCACGGCGATCGCGTTCCCATCCCCGGGCGTTGCCTTGAGCGCTGGACCGGTGCCAATCATCGCGACGGTCTCTTGTCCGGCAGCGTCAATGAGCACCAGTTCCCATGCCCCGTCACTTGCGATTCGGAGTTCGGCTCGAGGTGCGCCTTCGCCGCCCCGGAGGGCGACAGCGAGCACGGTGTCGTCGGCGAGGTCGGCCTCACCATTCACGAAGGTTGCGCCGACCACGACGTCAGAAGCCTCGGCGGCCAGCCAGCCGAGGGCGTCCTCCCCGGAGACCGGGCCCGCCAGCGCGGGACCGCTCATCGATGCCTCGAGCATCTCCGCAAGCAGCGCCGCATCGGCAGCGGTGCTGGCGTCGGTCATGGTACGGCCGTCCGGAGCCTTCCCGAGTTGCAAGCTCGTCATGATGGGCTCGGTCAGGTCCAATTGCGCATCCAGATTCTCGGCGAGGGTGACCAGGGTGAAGATCGCCACCGCCCGATCCGAGAGGGAGACGCAGTAGACGTAATCCGCAACACGCAAGGGGGACCCGTCTTCACCGATGACGGTCAGCTCCATCGCGCGAGCTGCGGCTCCGGGGCCGTCCGCATCGCGTTTCGGCAGGCGGACCACATCGGTGACGCCTTCCACCGCGGAGAGCGCATTGATCTCACCGTCGGCACAGGTGGAGGCGACCCCATCGTAATTCGTCAGGCCCTCGACGTAGAGCGTGGACCCATCTCCGAAAAGCACCAACCGATCGAGTTGATTCGGTCCGACGGCGGTGAGTTGAGACTCGGGATCAGCCTCGAAGCGGGTCGGATCCCACTCCACGGAAAACCCGTAGGTCGGGCTTTCGTACACCTCGGTGGACTGCCGTGCTACTGCCACCTGCGCATCCAGCGCTCCGGCAACGACCATCACGACGACAACCACACGGGCAAGATGATGAAACATGGCTCTGCCGTCCTGAAGTGCACGACGCACCGTCCGCGCCGTGCGGCGTCGGTGTGCTGCTACCACCCGTTGCGGCATGGGAAACGCCGCATGCCTGCTAGTTGCTGTTGGACCGATTGGCGAGGCTGATGAAGTAGAGCAACTGGAGCAATGAGGAGGCGAATGCTGCGATGTAGGTCCAGGCAGCGGAGTCCAGCACCGTGTCCACCATCGAGAGTTCGCTGCGGGAGTCGGTTCCCGTGCGCCCCAGCCCGATCACGCCGCTGTATTCTCCACTTGCGATCCCAAGTTGGC
>JAPOLF010000206.1 GCA_029977305.1 bacterium
TCTCAAGCTTGAATGTCTCTCATCTCACCAACTACCCCTTCGTTCGCATCCTCATCATCGGGGCGCTTGGCGGGTTTCTCGTCGGGCTCACGTCCATTGGCTCTGGCAGCCTGATCATCGCCCTCTTGGTGATGGTGATCACCCTCCCGGCCGCCACCCTCGTGGGCACCGACATTGCCCATGCGTTCTTCCTCGTCACCGCCGGGGCGTTGGCGCACATGTTCTTTCTTCATGACGTCCATTTCCAGATGGCCGGTCTGCTCCTCATCGGGTCGATCCCCGGTGTGTTGATTGGCAGCCGCCTCGCCGTCTGGGTTCCGCGCAAGCCGCTACAGGTGGGGATGGCAGGGTTGCTGTTGACCACCGCGTGGTCGCTCTTGCGCTAGGACGCGGAGTCGTCGGTTCTATCCGTGTCGGGACGTCGTGTGCCCGTGCGGGAAGCAATTGGAGGAGTGGTCATCGTGCCGAAACTGATCTCGCCCTACGGTGGCAAACTGGTCGATCTGATGGTGCCGGCGTCGGAACTCGCCGAGGCCAAGGCGTATGCAAGCACCCTGCCATCGATTCAGATTTCGCCCCGTGCCGTCTGCGACCTCGAGATGCTCGCCACCGGCGCCTTCTCGCCGCTCGATCGTTTCATGGGCGAGGCGGACTTCCGCCGCGTCCTCACCGAGATGCGCCTCGCCAATGGCGCCCTGATGCCGATCCCGATCACCCTCCCGGTGCGGGCCGAGGACGGCCTCAAGGTCGGCCAAGACATCGCCCTCCGCGACAACATGAACGACCTCCTCGCGATCATGTCGGTCGAGGAGATCTACGCGTGGGACGTTGCCGAGACTGCCGAGCGCGTCTACGGCACACAGGACACCAAGCACCCGATCGTGGCTGAGATGGCCCGCTGGGGTGGCCTCAATGCATCGGGTCCGCTTCGGGTGCTCCAGTTGCCGCGCCACTATGACTTCGTCGAGATTCGCCGCACGCCCGCCGAGACGCGCGCGCTGCTCGAGAAGTCCGGCCGGGACAACGTCGTCGCCTTCCAGACCCGCAACCCGATGCACCGCGTCCATGAGGAACTCACCAAGCGCGCCACCGCCGAGGTGGATGGTGTCCTCCTGCTGCACCCGGTGGTTGGCATGACCAAGCCCGGGGACGTCGACCACTACACCCGCGTCCGCACCTACAAGGCGCTCGCCGAGCACTACTACGAGCAGGACCGCATCGTCCTCTCGCTGCTGCCGCTGGCGATGCGCATGGGTGGCCCGCGTGAGGCCCTCTGGCATGCGGTCATCCGCCGCAACTACGGTGCCAATTACTTGATCGTCGGCCGCGACCATGCCGGCCCGGGCAAGGATTCCTCCGGCAAGCCGTTCTACGGCCCCTACGACGCGCAGGAACTCGTCGCGCAGTTCAAGGACGAGACGGGCGTCGGCATGGTGCCGTTCGAAGAGCTGCTCTACCTCCCCGAGGAGGACCGCTACGAGGAGGTCTCCAAGATCAAGGAGGGCGTCAAGACCCTCAACATCTCCGGCACCCAAGTGCGTGAGGATTACCTTGGTCAGGGGCAGTTGCTCCCCGAGTGGTTCACCCGCCCGGAGACCGCGGAGATCCTTGCCGAGGCCTATCCGCCGCGCCACAAGCAGGGCATCTGCCTCTGGTTCACCGGCCTGAGCGGCTCCGGCAAGTCGACCACCGCCAGCGTGCTCCAGGAGCTGCTGCTGGAGGCCGGTCGCCAGGTCACGGAACTCGATGGCGACATCGTCCGCACTCACCTGTCGAAGGGCCTCGGCTTCAGCCGCGAGGACCGCGACACCAACATCCTTCGCATCGGCTTCGTCGCCGCGGAGATCGTCCGCCACGGTGGCACCGTGATGTGCGCCGCCGTCTCTCCGTACCGTGGCACCCGTGAGTCGGTCCGCCACATGATGGATGAGGGCAGCTTCATCGAGATCTACGTCGACACCCCGCTCTCCGTTTGCGAGGAGCGCGATGTGAAGGGCATGTACGCCAAGGCCCGTCGCGGCGAGATCAAGGAATTCACCGGCATCAGCGATCCGTACGAGCCGCCGCTGAATCCGGAGATCGTCCTCGACACCGTGAACTTCACGCCCGAGGAGAACGCGCACGTGATCGCCAACTGGCTCGCGGAGAAGGGCTTCATCCGCCGCGACGTCTAGTCCTCATCGGTTCAATGACGCGAATGGGCCCGCAGCACCGCTGCGGGCCCGTTGTCACTTCGGTCTGCGCTACGCGACAGGCTCCCCACGTGAGCGTTCCAGCGATTGCCCCACCGCAGCGAGCACGATATCGATCGCTTTCTCCCATGGCATCTCGAGGTCGGCGAGTCGCACGCGGATCGCATTCGGCGTGATCTTCACCGCCACACCCAGCGCGCTGCGCAATTGACGCTCGATGCCGGCGGTGATCACCGGCCGGATCACGATCTCCCGTTCACGTTCCACCACCGACTCGATGCCTAGTTCGATCGCCCGGTGCCGCAGCGAAATCAGCGCAAACAGATGTTCCACCTCCGCCGGGATCGGGCCGAAGCGATCCTCGAGTTCCTCGCGCACCTCTCGCAGCCCCGGTGCTGTTTCCACCGCGGCCACCCGCCGATACATCGCCAATCGCAATTCCGTGTCCGGCACGTAATCGGCGGGGATCAACGCCGTGAGCGGGAGATCGAGCGTCACCGGACCGATCTCCTCTACCGGGCGCCCCTGCCGGATCTCCTCGACCGCCTGACTGAGCAACCTGATGTACAGCTCGTAGCCGATCGCGGCGATGTGTCCGCTCTGCTCCGCACCGAGGATGTTCCCGGCTCCGCGGATCTCGAGATCGCGCATGGCGACCTTGAGGCCCGCCCCAAGCTCTGTCGCTTCCTGGATCGCCTCCAACCGCTCCTGCGCCTCTTCGGACAACGCCTTGTCTTTCCGGTAGAGCAGGTAGGCATAGGCACGCTGCACGCTCCGCCCGACTCGCCCGCGAAGCTGGTAGAGCTGGGTCAGGCCGAGCGCGTCCGCGTTGTCGATCACAATCGTGTTGACGTTCGCGATGTCGATGCCCGATTCGATGATCGTCGTCGAGATCAGCACGTCGTAATCGTGCCGCACGAACCCGAGGATCACCTCCTCGAGCACCTCCTCATCCATCTGACCGTGCCCGACCCCGAACCTTGCCTCCGGCACCAACTCCCGAAGGTGATGCGCAAACTTGTCGATGTCGTGAACGCGGTTGTGGACCACGTAGACCTGCCCGCCGCGTTCGATCTCGCGCAGGATCACCTCCCGCACCAGCGTGTCGCTCGCCTCGGTGACAAAGGTTCGGATCGGCAACCGTGCCTGTGGCGGCGTGTCGATGATGCTGATGTCGCGGATGCCGGCCAACGCCATGTGCAACGTCCGCGGGATCGGCGTTGCGCTCATCGTGAGCACGTCGACCTCCGTTCGCAGCCGCTTCAGCGCCTCCTTCTGCCGCACGCCGAATCGCTGCTCCTCGTCGATCACGACCAACCCGAGATTGCGGAATCGCACATCCTTCTGCACCAATCGGTGCGTGCCCACCACGATGTCGATCGTTCCCTCGGCCAACCCATCGAGAATCGCGGTTTGCTCTTTTTTCGTGCGCAACCGCGAGAGCATCTCGACCTTTGCCGGGAACGGTGCGAGACGTTGGGAGATGGTGGTGAAGTGCTGCAGCGCGAGCACCGTCGTCGGGACCAGCACTGCGACCTGCCGGCCGTTGTTGATCGCTTT
>JAPOLF010000207.1 GCA_029977305.1 bacterium
CAGTCTCAAGGTCGGGCCCCTTCCCGGGGCGACGTGGGTCTCGCTCGCCTTCGTCATCGCCGGGTTGTGGTTCGCGGGATCTCGGTTTGATCGTCACGGGCGAAGCGTTTGACAGGCTCTGGGGGGGTTGCTACGGTTCGATGCAACTTCGTCGCGCCACTGCGGGGGCACTGGATGAACCTCGGGACAACATCACATCGCGGATGGTTGCTGGGGACCGTGGTGGTCACCGCACTGGTGCTTGCCGCATGCGGCCGCGCCACCGAGGAACAGATCGATCAGGCCCTCGGCATCACCCCGACCCCGACACTTTCAGCGGCGGATCTCGCCGCCGCGACGGAGGCAGCGGTCGCGACCGAAGAGGCCAAGGCCGCTGCGCTGGCCAGTCCCGGAGCGGGCGGCGCCATGTTCCTGGGCGATGCCGCCAAGGGCAAAACGACGTTCACCATGTGGTGTGCCAACTGCCATACGCCGGGCGGGCCCGGCGGGGACATCCTTGCAGCGGGAGGCCCCGGAGCGACAATCGAACCCGCCTCGTTCACGGCCTTCATCCGAGAAGGCACCAATCACAAGCCTGGCAAGTATGAGGCATTCAAGATCTCGGACGGCGCTTTGACCGACCTCGGCACGTACATCCAGACTGAGTCCAACAAGTAGCTGATTCCCTCTTCCGAACCTCAGAGTCCGGCGTAGAGCATCTCCTGGATATGCAGGATGTGCGAGCGCAAGTCGTTGTTGGTCGGCAACGAACGTTCCACCTGCTTGATGCCATGCAACACGGTGGTGTGGTCCCGATTGCCGAGCAACTCGCCGATCTCTTGCAGCGACGCACCCGTCTCCTCACGTAGCAGGTACATCGCAACTTGACGCGGCACCACGATGTCGCGGCTGCGGGAACGCCCGTGCAGATCATCGAGGGTCACCGCATACCGCTTCGCGACCGCGGCGATGATGCTGTGCTTGCTGATGTTGGAGCGCCGGGTGGCTCCGTGGAGATCAGCCAACGCGTCGATCGCGACCGCTAGGGTCACAGGTTCTCCCCCGAGTTGCGCCCGGGCGATCACCTTGTTCAACGCGCCCTCTAGTTCCCGGATATTGCTCTGATCGCGCTGGGCGATGTACTCAACGACCTCCGCGGGGAGCACCATCTCGAGGCGCTCTGCCTTGTTTCGGAGAATTGCGATCCGCATCTCGTAGTCCGGCAGTTGCACATCGGCGATGAGGCCACCCTCGAAACGCGAGCGCAACCGATCTTCGAGGGAGGCGATCATCCGCGGCGGCCGATCGCTGGTGATCACCACCTGCTTGCCGCTCTGGTAGAGCGCGTTGAAGGTGTGGAAGAACTCCTCCTGGGTGCTTTCCTTACCCGCGATGAACTGGATGTCGTCTATCATCAGGATGTCGATCTCGCGATAGCGGGACCGGAAGTCATCCATGCGCTGCGCACGAATCGCCCCGATGAGATCGTTCGTGAACTTCTCTGAGGTGACGTAACTCACGCGGAGATGCGGCCGAATGTCCAGCGCGTGATGCCCCAGGGCATGCTGGAGGTGGGTCTTCCCAAGCCCGACTCCTCCGTGGATGAAGAGCGGGTTGTACTTCCCACCTGGCTGCTCGGCGACGGAGAGCGACGCCGCGTGTGCGAATCGATTGGAGGCCCCGACCACATAACTCGAGAAGCGGTACCGGGGGTTGAGCCCGCTCTCCGGGAGAGCTGCGAGTTCCGCTTGCCGCATGGCCGGTATGGCACCATCGACGGCGAGCGGCGTGGCCTGTGCGCGTTTAGGTGTCCGCTGAGACCGGGGTGGCCGCGTGACGGCGCGCTCGGCGGAACCGAGCTCCGGCAGTGCCTCGATGAACGACACCTGCACCGGCCTCCCGACCATCTGCGAGATGGCATCGGCAAAATCGGTTGAGAAGCGGGTCGTGAGCGTCGACACCACCGCGCTGCCTCGCGCGGCCACCGTGGCACGATCGTCGTCGAAGGCGATCAGTGCAGTGTCCCGCACCCAATTGTCGAATGTGGCGCGCGGCAGTCGTTGTTGGAGGTCGGCGAGGACACCGTGCCACAACTGGGTGGCATCGAGGTGGACCTGCGCATCGACGTCGGAATGGTCGGACATGGATAAGATCCGGGGCGAACTTGCGGTAAATACGAAGGGCGAATGTAGCACCCGATCCACGCTCCGGCAACATCGTTCCCGGGCTCCTTCCCCTTCGAACGGAAGGGGACAATCGAAGCCCTCCGCGACACAGGACAAGGAATGATCCGGTACATTGACACCGTACCTGATTGCGCGTTAGCACCCCCGGCGGAGGCTTCACCATGCTTCAGATTCGCTGCCTGACAACCCTGACTGACGTGTCCGATGTGGACACGATCATCGTTCCGGTGTGGGCGCCGCTGAGCCGCTCCACCGAACTTCCCGGCATCGACAACAGCGTGTTCGGGCGATTGTTCACGCTTGCCGAGGATGCGCGATTCACCGCGAAAAGCGGTACGACGCAGCAGTTCCCGTTGCTCGCTCAGGGTGATCTCAAGCGTCTGATCTTCGCCGGACTCGGAGCGGAAGGCGAGATCACTGTTGCCAAGGTGCAACGCGCTGCTGGTGCGGCCCTGCAGGCCGCGCGAAACGCGGGTGCGGTCGCAGTTGCCGTCGTGGTACCGGAAACAGGGATCAGCGCTGACACCTTTGCGCAAGCGTGGGCAACAGGTGCAGAACTCGGGTTGTATCGGTTCATGGCGTATTACGGCGCTGGCCACCCAGAGGATCAACGTCGCCCCGATCCGGAATCTCTCTCCTTTCTCACCCCAAGTGACCTGCACAGTGCGGTCGCAGCGTCGGCCGCTCGCGGGCAGACCATCGCTGAGGCGGTGTGTCTCGCGCGCGATCTTGTCAACGAGCCGGCCGCATCGATGACTCCCGCGGCCTTCGCGGAGAAAGCGGTCACCATTGCGGCTCAGGCGGGGCTCGAGATCGAGGTGCTCGACGTGCCAGATCTCCAACGCCTCGGGGCGAACGCGATCCTCGGGGTGGGTCAGGGAAGCGACAATCCACCGCGCATGCTCCGGCTCCGCTATCGCCCCGCCCCGGAGATGCGACGCGAGCCGGACCGATTGGTCGGGCTGGTCGGCAAATGCATCACCTTCGACACCGGTGGCTACTCCATCAAAACCTACGAAGGCATGCTGGAGATGAAGGGCGACATGGCTGGCGGAGCAGCCGTGCTGGCCACCATGTCCTCGCTTGGCGCACTCGGGTGCCCGCTCGCCGTCGATGCCACGATCTGCGCCGCGGAGAACATGATTTCCGGCAGCGCGTTCCGACCGGGTGACATCCTCACGGCCCTGAACGGGATCACCATCGAGGTGCTCTCGACGGATGCTGAGGGACGGCTCGTCTTGGCGGATGGGTTGGTGGATGCCGCCCGCCATGGCGCAACGGAATTGATCGACGTGGCGACACTCACCGGCGCGATCATGGTAGCACTGGGTGACGGCGCCACCGGGCTCTTCTCGACGAATGATCTCGTGGCCAATGGCCTGCTGAAGTCCTCCGCGGCCGTTGGCGAGCGCTTCTGGCGCATGCCCCTGTTCGACGAACTGAACGAGCGCATCCGGGGAGACGTCGGCGACATCAAGAATAGCGGCGGCCGACACGGTGGGGCGATCACCGCAGCACTGTTCCTGAAGCGGTTCAGCGAGGGGTTGCCATGGGCGCACCTCGACATCGCAGGCGCCTCCCGCT
>JAPOLF010000208.1 GCA_029977305.1 bacterium
CCAGGCTGAGCTCGCTGAGCTCCATTCGGAAGGCTGCAAGGCCACTCTGAGGGAACGCCGAGCACGTGCACAGCCCGAGAAGCTGGGATACGCATCGTCACTGCAAGCTGAGTTTGTCCAGCTCCCACTCAGAAGTGCCAGAAAACATGCGGCATGAGCTCTCTCAGCGGACGCGCGCATGCAGCCGACACGAGCCAGAGACCCTCTCAAGTTGCGGTCGGAGATGGGGACGGTGGCGGACCGGATCGAGGTAGGCGAAGGCGGTGTTCCAACGGATGCCATCATGAATGTTCACCGGGCTCGCCGAGATGCCGACAGGATCATCGAGGTCATTGAGGTCTGCGGCGTGCGGGACTCCGTTGGCCACTGCGGCATCAATGGCGGCTTGTTGGAAGGGGGTGACCTCATCTGCGGTGTAGGTCCTCACGCGCATCCGGCGATTGGCTTCGCGGAAGTGCGGCAGGAGGTCATCGGCGGACCACCCGGCGAGTCCTGAGGCAGCCCATGCGTCGTAATCGATCCGGCTCCCCCAGATCGCAGCGCACCCGTTGTGGGCGGAGCAACCGCCGATGACCTTGGCACGTTCGAAGGCGACGGTGCGATCCGGGTAGGTGGCCTCAGACGTGTAGCCGCCATCGCACGAGGTGCCGAGGAGGCGGGCGTTGCGCAGATCAGTGGGCCATCGGCCTGAGTCGAACGGGCCGAAATCCGGCCCCGCCTCGAGCACGAGCACGGTTTGCTCGGTCAACTCCGTGAGCAGACCGGCGACGACGGCACCTGAGGTGCCGCCGCCGATGACGATCGTGTCTGCGTGGTGCGGGAGGGACATGGGCGGGCTCCCGAAGAGCGGGCCCGCCGACTCAGGCGGCGAGCCCGATGACGACGTTAGGCGACCGGTTCGTCGCCGACGAGACGGCGGAGGACCGTCGGCAGAATGCCACCGTTGCGGTAGTACTCGACCTCGACCGAGCTATCGATGCGGACGAGCACCTGGAACTCCTTGACCTTGCCATCCGGAGCGGTGGCGCGGACGGTGATGGTGCCCTTCGGAGTAAGGGACTCAAGCCCGAGGATGTCGAATGTCTCGTGACCGGTGAGGCCGTGGGACGACGCGCTCTCGCCGGGGAGGAACTGCAGCGGGAGGACCCCCATGCCAACGAGATTGCTGCGGTGGATGCGCTCGAAACTCTCGACCAGCACCGCCTTGACGCCGAGGAGCAAGGTGCCCTTCGCCGCCCAGTCTCGCGAGGAGCCCGTGCCGTATTCCTTGCCACCGATGACGACGAGGGGCGTGCCCGCGTCTTGGTAACGCATCGAGGCGTCGTAGATGGTCATTTCGTCGCCCGTCGGGAGGTGGAGGGTGACATTGCCCTCCTTGCCCGGGGTGAGTTGGTTCTTGAGGCGGATGTTGGCGAAGGTGCCGCGCATCATCACTTCGTGGTTGCCGCGGCGCGCGCCATAGGAGTTGAACTCGTAGGGTTTCACGCCGTGCTCGACGAGATAGGTGCCAGCCGGGCTTGTCTTGCCGATGCTGCCTGCGGGGGAGATGTGGTCGGTGGTGACGGAATCCCCGAGCAGCGCCAAGACGCGGGCGCCGGTGATGTCGGCGATCGATCCGGGGCCGGACTCCAGCGACTGGAAGAACGGCGGGTCCTGCACGTAGGTTGAGGCGGCTTCCCAGACGTAGAGATCACCACTGGGGACGGGAAGCCCTTGCCAACGCGCATCGCCGTCGAAGACGTTCGCGTATTCCTCACGGTAGAGGTCCGGGCCAAGGGCCTGCTCAACGGTGGCGCGGACTTCCTCGGTGCTCGGCCAGATGTCGGCGAGGAAGACGGGGTCGCCATTCGGATCGAACCCGATCGGGTCGGTGGTGAGGTCGATGTCGGTGGTGCCGGCAAGGGCGTAGGCGATCACCAGGGGCGGCGAGGCGAGGAACGCCGCTCGCACCAACGGATGGATGCGCCCCTCAAAGTTGCGGTTGCCGGAAAGCACGGCGGCGGCGATGAGTTGGTTGTCCTCAACTGCCTGATTCACCGCCGGCGGCAGCGGTCCGCTGTTGCCGATGCACGTGGTGCATCCGTAGCCGACGACATGGAAACCGAGAGCCTCCAGATGCGGCAGAAGGCCAGCACGCTCAAGGTAGCGATTGACCACCTGCGACCCCGGGGCGAGGCTCGTCTTGACGTACTTGGGGACATCCAAGCCGCGCTCAACGGCTTTCTTGGCGACGAGGCCGGCACCGAGCATGACCGAGGGGTTTGATGTGTTGGTGCAAGAGGTGATCGCGGCGATGACGACGGCCCCATGGTGCATGCTCATGTCGCCACCCGCGTGGGAGACACGGGTCTCCCCGAGATGCACCGGTCGCGTGGCGGTGGCGGTGGCCATCGTGGCAGCGACCTTGGGGTCGTTGCCCTCGGTTTCCTCGGTGGCGATGTCGAGGGTGTTGACCGCATCCTCGAAGACGTTGGCGTAAGCACCGCGCAAGGTCTTGCGCACGTCAGCGAGGACGACGCGATCCTGCGGTCGGCGCGGTCCGGCGACGCTCGGGACGACGGAGCCGAGATCGAGTTCGAGCACGGTGTTGTACTCGGGGTCGGGCATGTCGTCGGTGCGGAAGAGACGTTGTGCCTTGCAGTAGCGCTCAACCAGATCGACCTGCGCATCGGAGCGACCGGTGAGGCGGAGGTAGCGGATGGTCTCGGCATCGATTGGGAAGAGGCCGGCGGTGGCGCCGTACTCGGGGGCCATGTTGGAGATAGTGGCGCGATCCGCGAGGGGGAGGTTCGAGAGTCCGCGGCCGAAGTACTCGACGAAGCGGCCGACTACGCCGTGCTTGCGGAGCATCTCGGTGATGGTGAGGACGAGGTCGGTGGCAGTTGCGCCGTTCGGGAGGGCTCCGGTGAGGCGCACACCCACAACTTCCGGCTCGAGTTGGTAGAGCGGTTGGCCGAGCATGACGGCCTCGGCCTCGATGCCGCCAACGCCCCAGCCGAGCACCCCGACGCCATTGATCATGGTCGTGTGGCTGTCGGTTCCAACGACGGTATCCGGGAAAACGACCGTTGTTCCGCCTTCCTGCTTGCTGGCGATCACCGGCGAGAGAAACTCGAGGTTGACTTGGTGAACGATGCCAGTGCCGGGGGGAACGACGCGGAAGTTCTCGAAGGAGCGCTGGGCCCAACGCAGCAGCGTGTACCGCTCGCTGTTGCGCTCGTACTCGAGGTCCACGTTCTGGGCGAAAGCGACGGTGGTGCCGAAACGGTCGATCTGCACCGAGTGGTCAATCACGAGATCGACGGGGACGAGCGGATTGATCTTCTTGACGTCCCCGCCCATGCGGGCTACAGCGGCACGCATCGAGGCGAGATCGACGACACAGGGAACGCCGGTGAAGTCCTGCAGGACCACGCGGGCCGGCATGAAGGGAAGCTCGAATTCGTCATCGGGATTCGCGACCCGGGAGGGAGACCACTTGGCGAGTGCTTCCACGTGGCTGGCGTCCACGAACTCGCCGCCGGCATGTCGCAGTTGGTTCTCCAAGAGGATGCGAACGGTGAACGGCAGGCGATCGAGTTTGGCGAGTCCGCGCTCCTCCAAGGCTCCCAGGCGAAAGTAGGAAACGGACGAGCCGTCCGCCAGCGACAGTTGCGCTCGTGCACCAAAAGGATCGTTCGTGCTCATCACCCTGCTCCCGATCGCAGCACGCTCAGGCCCCGAGTCACCGTGCTCGAA
>JAPOLF010000209.1 GCA_029977305.1 bacterium
GCGACATGCAGAAACCCGACTGGATCGAATCCGCAGCTCCCGGCACCGACTTCTTCGTCCCAGTTGTTGAAGATATCGATGCTGCGCCGGGTAAGCTCAGCCTCTGGGACATTCGCGTAGTGGCATCGGACCAAGGCCCCCGTCTTCCCGGAGGCGCCCGCTCCAACCGTCTGCCGCTCGAGCACCACAATGTCCTTGACGCCCCGTTTGGCAAGCTGGAACGCGGTGGACAGGCCGTTGACCCCGGCACCGATGATCACCACGTTCGCGCTCGCGGGAACTTGTGACATCGCAGCACCCTCCCAGACTCGGCCGACCGATCCTCGATGCCGTCAGTCTATCGGAGGGCGGGTGTCAGCGCTGCGTCCCGTCCGCGTCATAGGCGAGACCGAGCAGCGATTCATCAACCCAGCCTCCGACCCCGTTGAAGCTGGCCGCGACGTATCCACCCACCTCGGCACCGGTGAGCATGGCCACACCCCCGGCCGGAATCACCCCGAGGTGTCCGGCGTCAGGCATCGGCGCATCGAGGATCGGAGCTGCGTCGACCGCGGTCGCGAGGCGAATTCCCGTCACCCCGTTGGTGGTGACATCTGAAGCGAGCACCCACCCGGTCATGCCGCGAAACTCGACCTGGACGAAGACCAGCTCCGCCGCCCCGGTGAGAAATCCCTCCTCACCAGTGTCCAGCAGCGCCTGCTCCACTGAGGTCACGCTCGGCTCGGAGTACATGGCGGTCGGGCGCAAGGTGACGACCAAGCCCGGACCTCGCGCTTCGACTGCCGATGGCCGGGCCCCCAAGAGCAAGACCGGGGTGGCGATCAGCGAGAAGACCACGGAGCGCCGACCGATTCCGGATGGGCGATGGTTCCGCGTCTTCATGAGCAACTCTCTTTCCGATCTGCGTAGCACGACGCCGCGTTCGACCGTCGGCGGTACGATAAGTGTAGGGTGTGGCGGGCCGCGAAGCGAAGGATGGCGGCATCGTTGCCGGAGTGCCAGTGTGCCGAATGCTGGCGATTCGTTCACCAATGTGTCACCAACGTGGCCTGAAGAGTGAGGGTTCCCCATGGATGCCGCTTCACCGACCCCCCATCTCGACCGACCTGATCGGGTGGATGCGCTCATCGACTACCTGACGCCGGTGGTGATCGAGGTGATTGATCGTCTGGAGGGTGAGGAGTTCACCACGGTGGAGTTCCTTGAGATCCTCCTCTCGGTCCCCGAAGGATCCGCTGCGTACCGGGACGCTCTCGTGCAGTGGGGAGAAGGGGAGCGCTACGCGAAGATGGTGGTGCACGGACAGGTACTGCCCGCCGCGATGCGCCGCTCGCCACGGATCGAGTGGATCGGGTTCGCTCACGATGAGGCGGACACCTATGCCGTTCCCGAGCGGTGGCGGTTGGTCCCCCGCGGGATCGATCCTGAAAATGCATCAGGAGCGTAGGCAAGGTTCGGATTTTCATTCGACATAATTGGTCAACCGCGCTAGATTTTCCGAGATACCTCAGGTGCTTTCTTTGTTCGGAGGCGTGGCCGTTGGGTGCGTCTCCCTCCCCGATCGCGACGAAATGGAGTCCCATGACAGCTCCCGACAATTCCAACGGATCTCAGGGGTCGCAGGGCGGAACGGACCCGAGTTCCTCCCGCCCGCCTTCCCCACCGAAGCGCACCACGGTGCCGATTCCCGGCCGCAAATCCGGGTCGGGTGGTCCTGGCACGCCATCGAATCGCAACCGCATCCCGCCGTGGCTGATCGGCGTGGTGTTCCTGGCGTTACTCGCATTCCAGCTCTTCCAAATCTTTGATCCGCAGCGCAGCAGTGGCAGCGTCACCGTTCCGTATTCGGTTGCAGAGCAGTTGATCGCTGATGGCAAGGTGGATCAAGTCACCATCGCCGACGGCAAGATCTCCGCGAAGCTCGACGCCCCGATCGCTTGGGATGCCGAGACCGGAAAGCTCG
The DNA here is from genome assembly GCA_029977305.1 of bacterium. Lineage (GTDB taxonomy): Bacteria > Chloroflexota > Chloroflexia > Thermomicrobiales > UBA6265 > CADCWF01. The sequence continues at coordinate 1,964 of JAPOLF010000209.1, forward strand.
TCGAGCCGGTGCCGGCACAGGCCACGCGCACGGTGGCGGTCAGCGATCAGGTGCAAGCAGTCCTGCCTCCGGTGGAGAACCCCGGCCTGCTCCCGATGCTCAACCAAAACGGGGTGGAGATCGTCGGTGAGTCTGGTGGTGACTCCCTGCTCTCCACGATCCTCGTCTCATTCCTGCCCTTCCTGCTCATCATCGGCCTGATCTACTTCATGGGACGGCAGATGAGCCGCGGGCAGCAGAATGTGTTTGGCTTCGGTCGGTCGCGGGCGCGTCAGCACGACCCTGAACGTCCGCAGGTGACGTTCGCCGACGTGGCCGGTGAGGAAGAGGCGAAGAAAGAACTCACCGAGGTCGTGGACTTCCTCCGCAACCCGGCGAAGTACCACCAGCTCGGCGCGCGCCTTCCGCGCGGCATCCTTCTCGTGGGACCTCCGGGCACTGGCAAGACACTGACCGCGCGCGCCGTCGCTGGTGAGGCCGGAGTGCCCTTCTTCAGCGTCTCCGCATCGGAATTCGTCGAGATGTTCGTCGGAGTCGGTGCGAGCCGCGTGCGTGATCTTTTCGATCGTGCCAAGCAGCATTCCCCAGCGATCATCTTCGTTGACGAAATGGACGCCGTCGGCCGTCAGCGGTTCGCCGGTCTCGGTGGATCGAATGATGAGCGCGAGCAGACGCTGAACCAGCTCCTCGTCGAGATGGATGGCTTCACAACTGAAGAATCAGTGATCATCGTCATGGCGGCCACCAACCGACCGGACGTGCTCGATCCCGCGCTGCTGCGTCCGGGTCGTTTCGATCGTCAGGTGATGGTCGGTCTGCCGGATCGCAACGGTCGTGAGGAGATCCTCAACATCCACTCGCGGGGTTTGCCGTTGGGTGCGGATGTTGACAAGGCCTCGATCGCCAAGGGCACGACCGGGTTCTCCGGTGCGGATCTCGCCAACCTGGTGAATGAAGCGGCGCTGTTGGCGGCACGGCGCAACAGGAAGCAGATTCTCGCGCAGGACTTCGAGGATGCCCTCGACAAGATTCTGCTCGGCACCACCCGGGCAGGTCTGATGAATGCCAAGGAGCGCGAGGTCGTCGCCTACCACGAGGCTGGGCACGCGCTGGTCGCGCATTTCACCCCGGGGGCGGATCCACTCCGCAAGGTCAGCATCGTTCCGCGCGGAAGAGCGCTTGGTGTCACCGTGCAATCCCCGGAAGAGGATCGCCACAACTACAGTCGGACCTACCTCAAGGGTCGCTTGGCGATGCTCCTGGGAGGTCGTGCGGCGGAGATGGTCGTCTACGACGAAGTCACCACCGGCGCCGAGAACGACCTGCGCGAGGCCACCAGCTTGGCGCGCCGCATGGTGGGCCTCTGGGGCATGAGCACCGATGTCGGGCCGGTCTATCATGGAACCGGCGAGGAACATGTCTTCCTCGGGCGTGAGATCGTGCAGGACAAGGGTCACTCCGACGCCACCGCGCAGCGCCTCGACACCGCGATTCGGGAGATGGTGGAGCAGAGCCTGGATCAGGCGCTGAAGATGAACACGGATCTCCGCGCCAAGCTCGATGCCCTTGTCGCCGCGCTGCTCGAGCGGGAGACACTGGACTACACGGAGATCGTCGAGGTGTTCGGTCCGCCCGCCGGGACGGTTGATCCTGAGGTGGGCATCGACGTCGTGCAGCCGGAAACCATCGAGGAGATGGCGGCGGAGAAGTCCTCAGCCCCGCTGGGAGACTGATCCGTCTCAAACATCGGATTCACAGGAAGAGCCG
>JAPOLF010000020.1 GCA_029977305.1 bacterium
AAGCACGACCAAAGGAGGCCCCCATGGTGCTCAACAACCCGAAACTCCGCGAGACGCTGATGTCCGGTGCCGTCACCGCCAATGCCAAACTGCGTCAGCAGATCGAAGCCTTCGTGCAGCAGGAAGTCGCGAAGGCGACCGCGCCACTGATCCAGACCATCAACCAGCTCGAGGCGCGAGTCGCGCGGCTGGAGAACAGCCGGCCGGCAGCGCCCACCGCCGCCCCGAAGTCCGGGCACCCCCACCGGTCCGATCACGACGCCTCGAACTTCTAAGCAGTCGCGAGCCCCAACGGGAGGTTCATCGTGCCCTCACCCAATGGCGTCACCACGATCGATCAGATCGCCGTCGTCGTGCGCGATCTCGACGCCGCCATGGAGCGCTACTGGACCCAACTCGGGATCGGTCCGTGGGATGTCTACACCTATGGCCCGCATCGCCTTCGGACGATGACCTACCGTGGCGAGGAACGGCCCTACGTGATGCGTCTCGCCCTCGCCTTCGTCGGCCCGACGATGTACGAGCTGATCGAGCATGTCGAGGGACCGAGCATCTACGAGGAGTTCCTCAACGAGCACGGTGAAGGGCTCCACCACTACGGTTACTACGTTTCTGACATCGACGCTGCGATCGCCGAGATGGCCTCCCGTGGTTATGCCCTGATGCAGAGCGGCCGCGGCTTCGGTACCGATGGCGATGGTGCATACGCCTACTTCGACACCACGGCCGACCTCGGCTGCATCATCGAGGCGATCGAACTGCCAAGATCCATGCCCGAGCCCGAGTACACCTACCCCGCCCGCTGAACCCGCCGCTGAGGCACGCTCACCCTGCATCGTCCCCTGTCCTTACCCGGGGGACGTTCGGTTTGCGATACTCCGCCATCAGCAGCGGGAGAGCGGGGAGCGGTGCAATGCGCAGCAATCACGTGCGACGACGTCTGGCGGCCGGCGAACCATCCATCGGCACATGGCTGAGCCTACCGAGTCCGGAGGCCGCAGAGTACGTCTCCAAGGTCGGGTTCGATTGGCTCGTCTGCGACGCCGAGCACAATCCGATGGACATCCGCACGCTCGCGCAGATGTTTGCGGCGATGGCCAACTCCGACACCGCGCCGATGGTTCGCATCCCGTGGAACACGCCAGAGAACTTCAAGCGCGTGCTCGATGCCGGGGCGTGGGGCGTCGTGGTGCCGATGGTCAACTCCCGAGAGGAGGCGGAGCGCGCAGTTGCCGCCTGCCGGTACCACCCGCAGGGTGACCGCAGCGTCGGCGGTGGCAGGCACGCGCTGTCGTGGTCCGCCGACGCCTCCGAGTACTATCGGAACGCCAATGACGAGGTCCTTCTCGTCCTCCAGATCGAGCACATCACGGGCGTCGAGCACGCGGACGAGATCCTCTCCGTCCCCGGCGTCGATGCGTGCTTCATCGGGCCCAACGACCTTGCCGCGAGCATGGGGCTCGGTCTCGGCGTCCCGCTCGAGAGCGAGCAGCCGCGGCTCGTCGAGGCCATCCACCACATCCGCGACACCTGCAAGAAGCACGGCGTCGCGCCCGGTGTCCACTGCTCGCACGCCGAGGGGGTCAATCAGCGGATCAATGAAGGCTTCCAGTTCTGCGCGATGGCCTCCGAACTCCGTTACACCCTGACCGGGCTCGGCAACGATCTGCGCAAGCTGAACTGGCAGCGCTCCCCGGCCGCCCACACCGACGCCACCGAGGGCGGCACCACCGTCCGTTACTAGGTCGTCATCCGCACCGAGGAGCAGGCCGCCATGAAGATCGTGCTCGCGGGAACCGAGGGGCAGGCGCATTTCCCGCTGCTGAACAGCCTCCACGACGAAATTCCCGATCTCACCATCATCGAGGAACTCGACCCCGCCAAAGCGCTGTCCGCGGTGGCCGATGCCGACATCGTCTACGGCATGCCCTCCGCCGCGATCGTGCAAGCGGCGCCGCGACTCCGCTGGATCCAATCCTCCTCGGCCGGGGTGGAATACATCGCCAACATCCCCGAGGTGGTCGAGAGCGACATCATCGTCACCAACACGCGCGGGGCCCACGGACCCAGCATCGGCGAGCACGCCTTCGCGATGCTCTTCGCCCTGACGCGTGCCATGCCCTTGTCATGGGATCAGCAACAGCGGCGCGTGTGGGACCGCTCCCACATCTACCGCTCCGCGCGCGAGATGTATGGCTCGACGATGGGCATCATCGGGTACGGTGCCATCGGCCGCGCCATCGCCCAGCGAGCGGCCGGGTTCGAGATGCGGCTGATCGCCGTCGACGCCAATCCGGTCCTGCCGGACGACCACGTCCGCGACGTCTGGCCGATGAGCCGCCTCGACGATCTCCTCGCCACCGCGGATGTGGTCATGGTCACCGCCCCGCTCACCCCGGAAACGCGCCACCTTATCGATGCCGCCCACCTCGCGCGCATGAAGCCCGAGGCATATCTCATCGTGGTCTCCCGCGGCGGCATCGTGGTGGAATCCGCCCTCGCCGATGCCCTCAGCAGCGGCCGATTGGCGGGCGCCGCGATCGATGTCGCGGAGATCGAACCGCTCCCGGCAGAGAGTCCACTCTGGGGCGCGCCCAACCTGATCATCACGCCGCACACCGCGGGCGCATCAACGGAGAAAGAACGTCGCTGCGTCGAGATCTTCCGGGACAACGTGGTGCGCTTCCATCGGGGCGAGCCGCTGCGGAACGTCGTCGACAAGCGTCGCGGCTACTAGAGCACATCCTCCGGCACGAGGTAACCGCCGCCGTACAACTTGTTGACTTGGGTGGCGAAGGTCATCGACCCCGACAGCGTCGCCCGCGGTCCGCCATCGGCCACCACCCGCCCGTCGCCGAGCAACACCACGCGTGAGGCGCAGGTGGCGACCAATTCGACATCGTGGGTCGCCATCACGATCGCCACGCCCTCCGCCTGCAGATGCCGCAGGAGGGCAACCAGCCGCTGCTTCGCCTCCGCATCCATGCCGCGCGTCGGTTCGTCGAGGAGCAGCACGCGCGGCCCACCGACCAAAATTGCGGCCAGCGCCACCCGCTCGCGCTCCCCACCGGAAAGATCGCGCGGGTGCCGACCACCCGCCTCCGCGAGGCCAAGCAGCGCGAGCACCTCCATCGGATCGCGCCCACCGGCGCGGTGGCTGAGCGTGAACGCCAACTCCGCGTCAACCGTCTCCGCGAACAGCATCTGCGTCGGGTTCTGCGGCACGTAGCCAATCACCTGTGCAAGTTCCGCCGGATGGGTCGTCGCGACATCCCGCCCCAGCACCTCCACGCGCCCCTGCTGGACCCGGTGCAGGCCGTTGAGGGAGCGCAGCAGGGTCGTCTTGCCGGAGCCGTTGCGTCCCATGAGCGCGACCAATTCGCCCGGGCGCACCTCGAAATCCACTTGATGCAGCACCGTGCGCCCGCCATGCGCCGCGGACAGGCCGGACGCCCGCACCACGGGCGCCAGCGCGGGCATCCCAGCATCCAGCGGAGCCGGAGGGATCAGCACCCCTGCGGCCTCATCGCGCCGCACGGCGGCGCGACCATCCTTCACCGAGAGGGGCAGCGGCGACCATCCGCGCCCCAAGCCCACTTGCGCAACCGGCGGCACGGCCATCCGGTGCATCAATGGAAGCACATCCCGCGGAGTCCCCTCGGCCGCGACCATGCCGCCATCGCCCAGCAGCCGCATCCGATCGACGAATGCCACCACCCGATCGAGGCGGTGCTCGGCGAGCACGATCGTCAAGCCAAGGTCGTCGTTGAGCCGGCCGAGCGCAGTGAGAACCTCCTCCGCGCCCCATGGATCGAGTTGGCTCGTCGGTTCATCGAGGACCAGCACCTTCGGCTGCAACGCGAGGGCCGCGGCCACCGCGACCCGTTGGCGCTCACCACCAGAGAGGGTCGCGATCTCCCGCTCGCGCAGGGCGGCCAATCCGACGATGTCGAGCACCTCCTCCACGCGCTTGCGCATGGTCGGCACCGGCACCCCGAGCTGCTCCATCCCGAAGGCGATCTCATCATCGACGCGCTGCGTGACGAATTGCGCCTCCGGGTCCTGGAACACGAAGCCCACGGTGCGCGCCATCGCCCGCGGCGGATAGGTCGTCGTGTCCTGCCCGAAGACCATCACCCGACCGCCGAATCGCCCCCCACTGAAATGGGGAACCAGTCCATTGATGCACCGCAGGAGCGTCGATTTGCCGCCGCCGGAGGGCCCGGCGAGCAGTGTGAACTCCCCCTCGGCGATGCCCCAGTCGATGGCCTCCAGCGCCGTGCGCGCCTGATCGGGATACGCGAATGAGACCGCGTTGAACGTCACCGCCGGGGTCATGGCTGCACCGCCAACGGCGCGAGCAGCAACGCGATGCACCCCAGCACCAAGAGATTCGCGACCGGGATCACCATGCTCGGATAGGGCTCCCACGCGAATGCACCGGGCGACGTCACCAGCACGACCAGTTCCCCGACCAGCGCCACCGCTGACGCCCCGGCGATCACCGTTGCCCGACGATCCCACGCGATCCGCCGGTAGCGCGTGCGGCCGATGCCGTCCGACGGTGTACGCAAGGCCAGCCACGTCAGTATCGAAGCGATCGCGAGCAGGACCGCGGCCAGCACCACCGCCCGGAGCATCACCGCATATGCGGCAACGACGCCCACGGTCACTGCCAGAAGCAACAGGAATCCCTCGCGTCGCCGGGTCGCATCAGCGGTTGCTGATGAGCCGAACGCCCGCGCTTCGAGCGCCTCCCCGAGCACCGTGGCGCGCTCCAGACCACCAGCGAGCAGCGGCACCACCAAGGGTCCCGCATCGCGCACCCCGCGCGGTTGATATCCCCTCGCCACCTGCGCCTCGCGGATTTCCGTCAGCGCCCGCCCGGTCTGCGGCACCAGCGTCCAGGCGATCGCCCCGACCGCCGCCAACCCGGCGAACCGGTCCGGGAGCATGCGCATCACCGCCACCCAATCGAGCACCCGTGTCAGGGTCACGCCGATCAGCACGACGGTCATCAGCGCGATGCCGCTCACCAGACCGAAGAGCGCAGCATTCCAGGTGAGCGGGCCACCGATCAGCGGCAACCAGTCTGGCAAGGTGGTGATCACCCAGTCTCCTGCATGGACCGTCAACACGTTGAACACCACACCGACCGCGGCAAGCCACCCGGCCAAACGCACCACCGTGCCCCACCCCGATCCGGATCCGCGATACCCGAGCGCGACCGCACCAGCAACGACCGCGCACGTCACCACGGGAAAGGGGTTGCGGCCCACCAGTGGCGGCAGAGCGAGCGCGATCGCCCAGATGAACCAGGCACGCGGATCAATCGGCGCCGTCCTCATGCGGCGCTCCGATGCTGTCGAGCCCACCATACCCCCGCCCCGGCCACGAGGACGATCGCCCCCACGAGCCCGAGGGCGACGCCGGTCTCCCGCAAGGTTCCTGCCTGCGGCTGTGCGAGCGGCTCCGAGCGCCAGACCGCCGGGCCGTCCGAGGCTCCGGCACCGGCTTTCACCGCCACCTCGCCGGGCGTGATCGTCGGCAGGAACGACTCGTCGGCTGTCCAGCTCCACCCGTCGACATCGCCGTCACGCACCTTCGAGATCGAGGCGCCGAGCACGCCGGGGACCCACTCGCCGTCATCGCTCATCTGGAAGTACCGCCAGTACGGCGCGTTCGCCCCGACCTGACAGACCGATTTGCGGCATTCGGTGAGCGAACAGCCTTCCCCCTCCAATTGGCAGATCGCCTCACCCAGTCCGCCGAATCCCGCCGTGAGGATCGGCACGCCCGAACGGTGGAGCAATTCGACGCCACTGATCTCCGGCTCGGGGAACGCTACCCACGCATAGGTCAGCGCACCATCCGCGCGGCGGATCACCAAACCGGCATGGGACCCGCGATCCGGATCCGCTCCCACCATCGGCGGAGCGAACACCGCACCCACGAGCCACACGCACAGCAGGAGAACCGCCCAGCAGCGCCAGCGATGCATGGCTAGGCCGCCGCTTCACATTCCGAAACGGCAGCGGCCTCTGCCTCGCCCAAGCAGCCAGCAAGTTCGTGCATCGCGAAGCCTGCGACCGCCGGGATCGCCTGAGTGGTGGCGAACACGTTGTCGGACTCATCGCCATTCCCGTAGTGGAAGGCGCCGCTCGGATTGTTCATCGTCATGAGGTCGGCCATGGTGTCGTCCACCACGGCCGGATCGATCGCATCGCCGCCGGCCAGCAATGCCTGCAGCACCACGGCGGTCGAGTTCGCATCGGCCTCCATCCCGAGCATCGAGATGTATCCGTCGTCTCCGTGAAATCCCTCGAGCGATGCAAACCCCTTGGCAACAGCAGGATCGTCAGCCAGCCCTGCGGCGATGAACGCCTGCAGGACCAGTGCGGTGGTGTTGCTGTCGAGGATCTCCGGAGCCGTCGAGCCGTCGTACGCCCAGGCGCCGGTCTCGGCCTGAGTGGTGCGCATCACCTCAATCCATGCGGGATCGATCGGTTCACCGGCGGCTGCCAACGCGATCACGGACAGGGCATGGGAATACAAGTTGTCCCCGATGGCACCCGGGAGAACCGGGGTCTCCGCCTCCGGTGCCTGGAGGATCGCGTCGATCAAACTAAACCCATTGATGTCCCGCGGGTCGGCGCCGACCGCGAGTGCCGCGAAGGTCATCCGCGCAGCTTGGCTCGGATCGGCGACGGCAGCTTCACCACCATTGGCCACCAGCCATGCCGAGGCGGCCTCGAACGCCTCTGACACATTGACACCTGCCAGGTCGCCCGCCGCGAGCGCGACGATCGCATCAGCAGTGGTGCCGGGATCAGGCTCTCCGGTGTACCCAGGGAAGGAACCGTCTTCGCCTTGCTGCTCGATGAGCCAGAGCACCGCATCGCGCACCACGGTCTCGTTGTCCGCCGCCAACGCCGGTGCTGCGGCAGTGATGACGCACGACATGACCAACACGGTGGTGATCACCGCGCGCGCCACTGTGCTGTTTCGGAAAAAACGGGATCGCACCGGGTGCGGTGCAACGAAGAACAGGGCGTGAACCGCCATCGTCCGTCCCCTTTCTCTCGAAGGGATGCATGGACACAGCAGTTCGGGCGACCTGGCTCCGCCGGCCACCAGGACCGACGATACAGTTGCGGGACAGCGCCGGCATCTCACCGGCTTCCCCCGAGACGCCCATCCACCCACCACACGGCGAGCGCAACGGGACGTCCTGCTGCATACATTGGATTGTGCGCGGACTATACCACCTCGCCGCCGGCACATCGCCGGGCGATCGAGATCGCGCCTTCGCCAACCCCATGGTCAGGAAACTGGGCGACGCGCACTGCGACACGCCGGCCGGGAGCGGCGGTCCTGGCGGCAGTGCTGCTACCATCCCGTGCTGGGGTGACGCGGGATTCCCGCGCGAGGACCGGAGATTGATCTCAGGAGGCACTGCTGCCGTGAGTGTGTACGACGACCGTCGCGTCAAAATCGTGGCCACCCTCGGGCCGGCCTCCGCTGGTCGCGATCGCCTGCGGGCGATGATGCTCGCCGGCCTCGACGTCTGCCGCATCAACACCGCCCACGGCACGCTCGACGATCGCGCCCGCCTCATCGAGGACGTCCGCGCCGTCGCGAACGAGATCGGCAAGGCGGTCCCCATCCTGCTCGACCTGCGCGGCCTCAAGATCCGCACCGGTCCGCTCGCCGGCGACAAGGTGCCGGTCGCGCGCGGCAGCACGATAGAGATCGTCAACGTCCCCGATCCCACCACCGCCACCCGCATCGGGATCGACTACCCGGCCCTCTTCGACTTCATCGCGCCGGGTTCGCGGATCCTCATCTCCGACGGCCTGATCGAACTGCTCGTCGAGGAGATCAAGGGGGATGTCGCCGTCGGCCGCGTCAGCCGTGGCGGCCTGCTCCTCGGGAAGCAGGGTGTGACGCTCCCCGGCGCCTCCATCAAAGGCGGCTCATTGACGGAGGTCGACCGCGTCGATCTCGAATTCGGGGTGGAGCAGGGTGTCGATTTCATCGGGCTCAGCTTCGTCAGCGACGCGACCGATCTTCGCCTCGCACGGCAGGTCGCCTCGTGGCGCGGGGGTGAGCACGCCCCCGGCCTGATCGCCAAGATCGAGCGTCCCGATGCATTGGAGAACGTCGAGGAGATCGCCGCCGTGGCGGACGGTCTGATGGTCGCCCGCGGTGACCTCGGCGTGCAGATGGAAGCCGAGAAGGTCCCCCGGGCGCAGAAGAAGATCATTCGCGTCGCCAACGAGCGCTCGGTGCCGGTGATCACCGCCACCCAGATGCTCGAATCGATGATCACCCAACCCGTCGCCACCCGCGCCGAGACCAGCGACGTCGCCAATGCCGTCTGGGATGGCACCGACGCCGTCATGCTCTCGGCCGAAACCGCGGTCGGCTCCTACCCGGTCGAAGCGGTCGCGACCATGGGCAGGATCATCCGCGAAGCGGAGAAGGAGGGGCCGGTTCGCACCGCAGCGTCCGGCATGCCGCTGCCAGGCGTCGAGGAACCCAGTCTCAAACTCGCCGACTCGATCGCCCGCGCGGTGAAAGAACTCTCCGAGCAAGGTCCGGTCGAGACGTTGTTGGTTTTCACGCTCACCGGGGCATCGGTCCGCCGCGTCGCGAAGTACCGGCCGCGGCCGCAGATCATCGGCGTCGCCAACGACGAGGCCACGGCGCGCAAACTCAACCTTGTCTGGGGGGTGCGTGCCACGGTGGTGCCGTTGGAGGACGATCCGGATCACCTCTTCCGCATCGCTGGCAAGCAGGTGATCGAGCAAGGATTGGCGCAGGAGGGCGAGTACGCGCTCATTGTCGGGTCACTGCCGATGACCCGCGTCTCCGGCCGCACCAACATGCTTCACGTGCGTCCGCTCGGGACCTAGGTCACGTCGCATCGCTCCAGCCAGCAAGCATGAACGGGAGGCCCCCACTCAACACGGGGGCCTCCTGTGCGTTTGGTTCATTTTGGGGTGTGAATCCCGCACGTCCTCGCGCATCATGGAGGAAGTGAGGACAGGCCCGATGCTTTCGCGATTTCGCCCACGCCACCAGGCACCCACCATCACCGGACAACGCACCGTCGGCCAAACCGGCCGCACGGTGGGTTCGTTCCGCATGCCGTATGGCATCGCCGCATTCCCGGACGGCTCACTCGCGGTCGGCGATGTCCACAACGAGCGTATCCAGGTTCTCGCCCCCGATGGCACCGCGCTGCACGTCTGGGGAAGCCGTGGCTTCTCTCCCACTGCCATCGCGCCAAGTGGCAACCAGCACCTGTGGGTCGCGGACAGCAGTCGCAATCGCGTCACCCGCTTCTCGCTCGAGGGGGATGCGGTGTCGTCCCTGACCGATCCGGCTGGATTCCGCCAGCCGTCGGGCATCGCCACCAGCGACGACGGCCGCATCGCGGTGGCGGACAGTGGCAATCGGCGCGTCGTGGTCTTCGATCCGGACGGGAGCCCGAGTCTGGTGCTTGGTGGCAACAACCTCCTCGGCGAACCCATCGGGGTGTGCTTTGATCGCCTCGGGCAACTCGTCGTTGCCGATCGCGCCACCCGTCAACTCGTCCGCTTCGGCGTCGAACCCGACTACCCGGACGTTATGGACCTCGGCCTGCTTCCCGGCACGCCTGCCGCGCCGTGGGGGGTGATCATCGACAGCGCAGGCCGGATCATGGTCAGCCTCGTCGGGACGCACCGGATTCTCGTCCTCGCCCCGGACGGGCAGCTGCTCGGCACCTGGAGCGGCGACGAGGCGGCCATCGGCCCGCTCCTCGAACCAACCGCCCTCGCCTTCCATGGGTCCGAGACGCTGATCGTGGCCGACACCTACAACGATCGCCTGGTGATCGCGACGGTCATCTGACCTGCCCCGTGCGGCCCACCTGCGTCCCCTGTCCTGGTGATTCGGCGTACACTCCGCGTACGGACGCGGATTGTTGGGTGAAACCAGGAACCCATCTCCAACGTTTCACCTGCAGACACCGTCGAACGTGCCGCGGCCACCCAGATGCCGCCCCTCTACGAAGGGACTTGGAATGGACCATCGACCCGAGCACCTGATCGATCGTCTGGCGCGCTTCGCCGACACCAAGCTCAGCCGGCGTGTTGCCGCGGGCGGGATCCTCGGCACCGCGATCGCCGGCCTGACCGGAACGTTGTCGGCGGAGGAGCGGGATCGCCGCGACTACACCGCCCAAGAGCGCATCGATCTCGGGCTCGATCTCCCGCACACCACACGAGTCGCGCCGCAGGCACGCTGCCGCGAGAAGCGCGAGGCGTGCACCGACAGCAGGCCCTGTTGCGACGGCCTCGCGTGCACCAATGGGGTCTGCAAGAGAGATCGCGTCTCATCGGCCGGCAACCCCGGCGATGCCTGCAGCTCCAGTGACGGGTGCTCCGGCGATTTGGTCTGCCAACGCGGCACCTGCCAATGCCGTCAGGCCCTCTGCTTCGTCCGCGAATGGGGCGGCTACGGGTATGGCCGGTCGAAGTTCGCCTTCCCCTACGGCGTGGCGGTGGATCAAGCCAACGGGGATGTCTACGTCGCCGACACCGGCAACAACCGCATCCAGCGATTCACGTCGCGCGGTGGGTTCATCACCGAGTGGGGTGAGCTCGGCAGCGCACAAGGCGAGTTCTTCACACCGACTGGGGTGGCGGTCTCGAACAACGGAGCCTATGTCATCGACCGCGACAACGCCCGGGTCCAGCAGTTCGATGCCGACGGCGGATTCATCCGCCAATGGGGCAGCGAGGGGCGCGGTGTCGGCTCCGGCCCGATTCTCTTCTTCCTGCCGAGTGGCATCGGCGTCGATGCAAACGGCAAGGTCTACGTCGCTGACACGGGCAATGAGCAGGTGCAGGTCTTCAACGCCAATGGCGATCGCACCAATGTGATGAGCACCGGTCGCGGCGATTTGGAAAACCAATTCCGTTCGCCGACCAGCGTCACGGTTCTCAGCACGGTGGACTTCAGCGGGCAGATCACCGTCGCCGACTTCGGCAATAACCGAGTCCAGCTCTGGGACACACCAGACAACAGTTCGGCGGTGCGGTCGGTCACTGCCACCGCGAGCAGTTCGACCCTTGACCGGCCGTTCGGCGTCGGCACCAACTTCGCCGACTTCTGGTACGTCGCCGACACCTTCAACAACCGCGTCGTCGCCTACGACGGCACCCGCAACCAATACGGGTTCCAGGTGATCGGGTCCGCCGGATCCGGTTCGCAGAACCTCAGCAAGCCGCGCGGCGTGGCCGGGATCGGGTCGCTGGTCTATGTGGCGGACACGGAAAATCACAAGATCAAGTCGTGGGCGATCGGCGACGCCTGATCTCCCGACCGTGCCAAAGTACCGACCGTTGACTTTTTGGCCATTGAAAACCGCACATCTCCGCCCTACCATCGACAGGCGTACGAACGCTACTTTCCGATCCACCGTTCGCCCTTCGTACCGCTGATCAATCACCCACCGCCGCCCCCAACGGCAATCCATCCCTCGGTGCCCCGCACGCCGAACCGGCTACGAGGCACCAGATGCGTCCTTCAACGCGCGGCAAAGAAAGCAATCCCCTCTGGCATCGAGCTCCCGGGTTTCGGGTGCTGCTGATCCTCGGAGTGGTGCTGCTGCTCCTGCCACAGACCATGATTCCCACCGTCGCGATCAGCGCCGCGCCGACCCTCCTCGGGCCATCCGACGGTGCCGCGTTCACCCGCGCCCGATCGGTCCCGCCGTTCACCTGGGAGGCGGTCGAAGGAGCCGCTGCCTACCAAGTCGACCTCAACAGCGGAGAGCGCACCAGTCCCTGGCTCGCTGATCTTGCATGGCAACCCAATGACTTGCGTGCTGGGGAATGGACCTGGCGCGTTCGGGCGAAGATCGGCAACGAGACCACCCCGTGGAGTCCGGCCTGGACCCTGATCGTCGATCGTGACACCTCGGGCCGCAACGCCCGCACCACCCCAACGGCCTCACTGAACCTCGCAGCCGCGAGCGCGACCGTCGGGACCAACCTCACGGCCAACGGTGCCGGCTTCACGCCCGGCGAGACCGTCACCGTGCACTGGCTCTCCCCGACCGGGGCCCTGCTCGCGGAACTCGACGCCAACAGCGAGGGAGCGTTCACCACGCCGCTCCCAATCCCCGACACGCCGGTGGGGGAACGCCGCATCGTCGCGGTGGGCAACACCTCCGGCGCCAGCACGGAAGGCTGGGTCACCATCGTTCCCTCACTCGACATCGCACCGGCTGCGGCCCTGCCCGGCGAGCCGGTCACCGTGACCTTGACCGGTTTCGGCGCGAACGAGGCGTTCAACCTCTTCTGGGGAGACGCCGCCGGTCCGAACTGGGGCGCGGGGCGCACCGGGGTGAACGGCTCAGCGCAGATCGCCACCTCCATGCCGGACCGCCCTGCCGCGACCTACGACATCGTCGCGTCCGGCCTCACCACCGGTGCCACCGCACTCGGCGCGGTGCGCCTCGAGGGTGCGGCCGACGACACCCCGGCCTTGCTCTCCGGCGGGACCATGAGCGGCCCGGCAACCTTCCGTGTCACGGCCACCGTGGAAGGCCTCCTCGGTGGCACCACCTCCGCAGGTGAACTGATCGACCGCAAGGACCGCTTCGTCTCGCTGCCCGCCTGCACCACGACGTCGTGCCCGTGGCTCGAGCCCGGGACGGCTGATGCGGCGTGGGCCGAACGGATCGAGTGCGGCGATCGCTGCTACGTGCGCGTCGTCAATCCCGAGAGCGGCCGCTGTGCCGTCGCACCGGTGCTGGAGACCGGTCCGTGGTTCACCATCGACGACTGGTGGAACCCGGCCGAGATCCGCCATCTCAATACCTTGCCATCAACGGTACATCAGCTTGCGCAGGGGTACCCCGGGAGCGACGCCGCGCTCGACGGCTACGACATCGGCTTCGGGCGCTCGCAAGATGGCATCGGGATCTCCAACAAAGGCTATGTGGTCGGCAACCGCTCCGCGATCGACCTCTCCAACCGCACCTGGCAGGACATCGGTTTCGACCTCGCGGCCGGGATCGGCACTGTCGACGTCACCATCCTCTGGATGACCGACGAGGACATCGCCGCCGCACAGGCCGCCTGCGAGGGATCGCGCCAACGCCACGACGACGCGCCATCCGCCGAACCGATCTCCGCCACCCCGGTGCCAGCCTCGGAATCCACCACCACTCCCGAGCCGACCGCGGCTGCGGAATCACCCGCCAGCGGCACGCCGAGTGGTGACCTCGAGGCGTATCAAGACGTTGCCACCAGTCGCGCGATCACCCACCTGCCCAACCCGGATCGCATCCAGTCCCTCGTGGACCAGGCGAAGGCGACCGTCGCAGCCGAGTCGGAGGAATCCGATCCGACAGCCGCTCCGACCGAGGAGCCCAAGCGGGAGCGTCGCAAGCACCGCGACGGTGCGCCAGAGCCCACGCCTCCCGCCGAAGGCACGCTGCCCTCGGATGCGCCGATCACCGGTGAGCCCGCCGCTGCCCCGACGCCGTACCCGGTGCCCACCGGCGATCCCGTGTTCGTCGTCTTCTCCCCGGTGGCCGACACGAGCGTCACCAACGAATCGCCCGACCGGCCACAACCCGAGATCCAGCAATCCGTGCTGCCGATCGGCGGCCCATCAGACTCGACGGCGTACGTCACGTTCCAATTGGACGGGGTTGCACCGGGATCCGTTGTCTCCGCTCACCTGGTGATCACCGGGGCGATCGGGTTCTGGGGGCCGGTATCGGTCGCAGCGATCCCGGGATACTGGACCGACGAGGCGACGCTGACCTGGAACACCCAACCGTGGTCCGATGTTCCGGCCACTGCGGCAGACGGCACCATCGCCGCCTACGCCGGACTCCCGGCGGACACCGAAGTCGTCGCGGATGTCACCGGCACGGTCGGTGCAGGGGGCGTCGTCACCTTCGTGCTGCGCGGCACGCCGGACGCAGGGCAAGCGGTGGGGAGCCGCGAGAGCAGCATCCCCTGTCGGCTTGAGGTGGAGTACATCCCCTAGGCGGGGCTACTCCTCGCCGTCGTCGTCCGCGTTGCGATCACCGGGATCACCGTCGAAGGCGAGCACGTTGGTGAGCTCTGGTGACGCCGCCTTGATACGGTCGCGGATGTTCTCCAGCACGTCCGGGTTGTGCTCCAGGAACTCCTTGGTGTTCTCGCGGCCCTGTCCGAGTCGCTCCTCACCCAGGTAGTACCACGCACCGCTCTTGCGCACGATGCCCAGCTCCGTCCCCACGTCGAGGACGCTGCCCGAGACCGAGATGCCCTTGTTGTACATGACATCGAATTCCGCCTGCCGGAAGGGTGGTGCCACTTTGTTCTTCACCACCTTCACACGCACGCGCGAACCGATCGAGTCCTGCCCGCTCTTGATCGTCTCGATGCGGCGGATGTCCATGCGCACCGACGCATAGAACTTGAGGGCGTTGCCGCCGGTGGTCGTCTCCGGGCTGCCGAACATGACGCCAATCTTCATGCGCAGCTGGTTGATGAAGATCACGCACGTCTTCGAGCGGGCGATCGCCCCGGTCAGCTTGCGCAGTGCCTGCGACATGAGGCGCGCCTGCAGGCCGACGTGGGAGTCGCCCATGTCGCCCTCGATCTCCGCTTTCGGCACCAGTGCGGCCACCGAGTCGATGACGATCACGTCCATCGCCCCGGAACGCACCAACGTCTCGGCGATCTCCAACGCCTGCTCGCCGGTGTCCGGCTGGGAGATCAGCAACTCGTTGAGATTCACGCCGAGCTTCCCGGCGTAGATCGGGTCGAGCGCGTGCTCGGCATCGATGATCGCGGCCATGCCGCCGATCTTCTGCGCCTCGGCGATCACGTGGAGGGCGAGGGTGGTCTTGCCCGAGGACTCGGGGCCGTAGATCTCCACGATGCGGCCGCGCGGCAATCCGCCGATCCCAAGCGCCAGGTCCAACGCGATGCAGCCGGTCGGGATCGCATCCACCTGCAGGGGGTTGGTGTCGCCCGGGGTCATCTTCATGATCGAGCCCTTGCCGAACTGGCGCTCGATCTGGGCAATGGCGTTCTCGACCGCCTTATCGCGCTCCGACATGTCGCTCCCGTCCTCCCCGACCGTACGCCCCGCGCGCGGCCACATCAGCTGCTGAATAGAATATCTGTTCTAGCCGCGTCGAATCGTACAGGACCTGCGACAAATGGTCAATGCTTCCCCGGATCGGACGGAACGCAGCCAGTTCGCGGGGCAGCTGAACTGTTCGTGCGAGACTCCAATCCCAGTTCGGTCCGGGTGATTTCGAGTCCCGCTGAGGCATTTAGGAGAGACCCCCGTTATGCGCATATTGGAGATTCGCGAGACTGTCGTGCCGATCATGTCGCAGATCCGCAATGCGTACATCGACTTCTCGAAGATGACGGTGTCGGTCGTTGCGATCATCACCGACACCGTGGTCGACGGCCAACGCGTGGTTGGCTACGGATTCAACAGCAACGGTCGGTATGCCCCCCAAGGCCTCCTGCGCGATCGCTTCATCCCCCGGTTGAGGGACGCCG
>JAPOLF010000210.1 GCA_029977305.1 bacterium
GCGCTGCGTTTGCGCTTCTTCACATACCCGAGATCGCGATACACACGCATGGTGGGCTCCAACTGCGGCGATTATCCGCCGTACCGAGCGAGTCTAGCACGGGGGTCTGCCGTGAAGACCGCTCCCCTCACCCAAGGGTGCGCAGCCCGAATTGCTGCTCAAGCCAGAATCTGGCCGAAGCGATTCCCAAGAGGAACGCCACTGCCGCGATCATCGAGAGGCTGAGCGGACGTTGGGCCGCGCTGAGTGTGGGGTAGTGGCGATCCCGACCCGTGAAGAGCAGCCACGAGCAGAACACCAGCAGGGTGACCACGGTGAGCGCCGAGGTCATCAACAGGATCGTGATCGGGATGTAGGCAACGCCCCATCCGAGCAGGACCACGGCAGCAAAGGGAATCGTGAGCACCACGATGAGCAGCAGCTCCGCGAAGCCATGGATCATTGGCTCTCGCTTGAGGCCGGAACTCCAGAACGTGGTGGCGAAGAGAAACCAGAGCAACGTCGCCAAGGTGATTCCGAAGAACAGTCCGGTGACGAGACGGATGCGGTTGTCCGGGAGGTAGAGCGTCGGGGCGGAGATGTCGAACAGAAAGGCATTGACGCCATCGATCCCCATGAGGACCACAGCGAGCAACAGGGCGGCGAGCACTGTTCGCGGCGGCAGGAGCACGGCGCGGGTGCGTCCTCGGGCGATGAGGTACGCCGAGGTGAGGAAGAACGCGCCATAGATCCCGGTCATCCGGGCATCGAAGGGCAGCGGCTGGCCGCCCAATGAGAACGTGTGGCTTGGGCGCTGTGCGCAGAGACCGTGCAGGACTGCGTGGGCCTTGGCGGCGAACCCGCCGGGAGCGATCAGGAAGACCCCCACGATGAACGCGATCACCATCGCGAGCATCGGTGCGCGGAAGCGGTGGTGCACCAGCGGCTGATCCATGCCTGTGAGTTAGCTCCTGTGGCGGCAGACGATTGACGAGAGTGCTTGGTCGCGTCCACGCTACAGCGTAGCGGATTCGGCGCGTGCGCCGCAGGAGTGGATCACGCCCGTGGGGCGGACCACATGAGGACCGGTGGCAGCATGGGATCGTCGAGACGTGGGGCGTGGTTTCCGGGGTTGCTGGCCGTCGCGGCTGCGCTCGGCGCATTCGGGTTCCTTTACCGCGCGGTGCGAGACGGCAAGACCCGCGAGATCGACGAACGCGCCACCCTCCGCTTGCAGCAGGTGCGTGCTCCGTGGTTCCGGCGTCTGATGTGGATCGTGTCGTGGCCAGGGTTCCCACCGCAGAGCCGGATCATCCCTTGGGCTGCGTCACTCGGGTGGCTGCTTTTTGGCAAGCCACTGGAGGCGCTCTTCCAACTGCTTGCGTGGGGGACCGGGGTCATCTCGTTCGCAGTGAAGCGCTCGATGCGTCGACCACGGCCGGATCATCCGGAGATCGCAGTGACCAAGGCGAACATCGGGGGGTCATCGTTCCCGAGCGGGCACGTGCTGAACTACATCGGTGTTTATGGATTCCTGCTTTACCAGCTGCGACGAGAGAAGCCACTGACGTGGCCGCGACGGATCGCGTCATGGGTGCTGGCGGGGATGCTCGCCTTGGTGGGCGTCAGCCGCATGTACCTCGGACACCATTGGATGAGTGACGTCACGGCGTCGTATCTGCTTGGGGGGAGTTACTTGTTCGTGCTGACCCGCATCTATGAGCGGGTCAAAGCACGGCAGGCCACTTAGGCGCGGATGCGGTACTCGAAGGTGATGAACTCTTCGAGACGATCACCCTCGCTGTTCGAGCACTGGTAGGCGCGCATGATCCGGGTGCCGCGGCGGCTGCCCTTGCAGTAGAGCCACACCTCATCAAACTCACAGCCACCGGGTTGGCGATTGAAGACAGTGATGCGGAGCTTGTCGCCGGTGTTGGCGCGGAACTCGATGGGATCGAGGTGGCGACCATCGACGCCATTGGCGCCGCCGCTGTTGTCGAAGAACACCTCGGACCAACCGCCGCCGCCCTTGGGGCGGACCTCGACGAGGAAGTCGTCGTCCACGTGCTGGAACTTGTCGAACGGCGATGAACCAGCGGCGACCCCCCAGCGAGTGCATGTGCCGGTCGCCGCATCGGCGATGGGGGTCTTTGCGGCACCCATCGCGAGTCCGGTGATCGCGGCGATGAGCGATCGTCTGCCGCGCGACTCGGCCAAGGTTCGGGAAAGGCGGTCAAGTTGGCGTGCGTCCATCGTGTCCTCCACCCCAAGTTTCGGGCACTGCGCACCCTCAGCGCAGCGATCCCTGATGCCCAAGAGTACGCATTCACGCGGATATCGGATTCACCGAAGCTTCGGCGGTGGTATCCTGCGGGGCAGCGAGATACATGGTGTTGACGGAGATCGCGCCAGTGGGGTTCCGCGCCGCAAGCGAGTCCGAGACGGTGGAAGTCGGACGGCAGGTCCACTCGGACATCGCTCCTGAGCCGTCGCCCGACCCCTGAACTGGGGGAGATGCGACCGGGATTCGCCCGATAACGCGAGAGGCCGCCGGGATGCGGCCGCAGAGTGGCTCCGGTTTCGGGGTCAATTGAGGTGGTACCACGGGAAACACCCGTCCTCAGCCGAGGATGGGTGTTTCTGTGTTCATGCGCAGTGAGGATGGGACATGGGCATCAAGGACGTCTCGACCAAGGTGGATTTTCCGGAGCTTGAGCGACAACAACTTGAGTGGTGGGACAAGCACCAGATCGTCAGCAAGTACCTGCACCGGAACGATGCGTCGTCGACGCGGTACTCGTTCATCGATGGCCCGATCACCGCGAACAACCCGATGGGCGTCCACCACGCGTGGGGGCGGACGTACAAAGACCTGTTTCAGCGCTACCACAACATGCTCGGTGCGAAGCAGCGATTCCAGAACGGATTCGACTGCCAAGGGCTTTGGGTGGAGGTCGAGGTTGAAAAGGAACTCGGCCTGAAGTCCAAGCGGGACATCGAGGCGTTCGGTGTCGCCGAGTTCGTGGAGATGTGCAAGGCGAGGGTCGAGAAGTTCGGGGCGCGGATCACCAGCCAATCACAACGCCTTGCCTACTGGATGGACTGGGACGACTCCTATTTCACAATGCCAGACGAGACCAACTACACGATCTGGCATTTCCTGAAGACGTGTTGGGAGAAGGGCTGGATCTACAAGGGCCATGATGTGATGCCATGGTGCCCGCGCTGCGGCACCGGGATCTCCGAGCACGAGATCGTGACGGAGGGGTATCAGGACCGGACGCACCTTTCGGTCTACGTGCAGTTCCCCCTGACCGATGAGCCGGGGGCGGCGCTGCTCGCATGGACGACCACGCCTTGGACGCTCGCGGCGAACGTCGCTGCGGCGGTTCACCCGGAACTGGTCTACGTGAAGGTCAAGCAAGGGGATCGCGTCCTTTACGTCGCGAAGGAGGCGGCAAAGACCGCGATTCGCGGGGAGCACGAGGTCCTCGGCGAGGTGCAAGGGGCGGACCTTGTCGGACGTCCCTACTCCGGGCCGTTTGACGAGTTGCCGGCGGCCGCCGGGGTTGAGCATCGGGTGATCCCGTGGACCGATGTTGATGCTGCTGAGGGGACGGGCATCGTGCACATCGCCCCGGGATGCGGCAAGGAAGACTTCGCGCTGTCGAAGTCGCTGGACATCCCGGTCATCGCCCCGATCAACGAGTT
>JAPOLF010000211.1 GCA_029977305.1 bacterium
ACTGCGACGTCTTGGCCGTCGGCCACCTGTTGCTCCACGGTGTAGGTGAGGTCCGGGAAGGCATCGATGGCGGAGGCGAAGATCGCCTTCACCCCCTCGACGTCGTTGGCATCGGTGGTCGAGGTGGCGTGGTAGAGGACGCCTTGGGCGAAGGTGCGGTCGAAGAGGGTGAGGTCATGGTTGCCGCCGACGCCTTCTTCGAGCACGGAGGTGAGCGCCGCGGCGTGATCATCCGGCGTACCCTCGTCGCAGGCTGCGGCGGGGATCGCGGCGGAGGTGGTGGTGGAGAGGGCCAACGCGAACAGCAGGGCGAGCGTGAGGGCGAAACGGTGCATAGCGCGGGCCTCCGGTTGATGCGGATGTGTGGCGAGGGTACCCCATCATCCCCGATTGACGGCGAGCGCCCCGGCCGACGCTTCCGCATCGCACCGGGGCGCACATTGGTGGTGATGCTGTCGGGGCTCGCCCGGACTAGTTCTCCGGGACCAACCCGAGCTGGCGCAGCGAGCCGAGGTTGTCGGACTCCGACCACATCTCGGTGATCTTCCCGCAGTCGAGGCGGACGATCATGATGCCGTCCCACGTCGCGGTCTTGTTGGTGGGCTGGTTGCCGTAGATGCCGCCGGTGTCGGTGCCGGTGAAGGTCCAGCGGAGGGCGCCGAAGCCGTCGGCGGCGAAGAAGTCGTTGACGGTGACCTTGAGGTCGGGCATCGAGGTGATGCGCCGCTGGAACGTCTCCATCACGGCATCGGGGCCGATGACGTCATCGCCGCTGACGGGGTGGTAGAGCACGTTCTCGTCGAGGAAGAGTCGGGCGCGGGATTCGTTCTTGTCCCCGAAGCCGTCGAGGTAGTACGAGAGGAGTGCCTCGCGGACCGCGTTGTCGTCATCGATGGTGCACTCGTTGGCGCGGGCGTTGGTGGGGAGTTGGTCGGCCCCTTGCATCAGGCCCTCCGGCACATCGGAGACCGCGAATTGGCCGTACTGGCCCATGCGCGAGAATTGATCGGAGAGCGACCACAGGTCCTTGATCTTGCCGCATTCCATCTTGGCGTAGATGTTCCGGCTGTAGGTGACGGGCTCGCCGGAGGCGGGGGTGCCGTCGACCGCGGTGTCGTAGATGCCGGTGGTGGTGAATGCGGCGGCGACATGGTTCTCATTGGCGAGGATGGCGTCGACGGTGATCGCCGGATCGCTGACGCGGGAACGCCCGCCGCTGATCATGTCGTCGTACATCGCCTTGATCGCGTCGACTCCTTCGATGTCGCCGCGGCTCGAGGTGTGGTAGACGGCGTCCTCCGCGAACAGCTCGGGGATGCCGGAAGTGTCGCGGTTGTCGATGACATCGATGATGAAGCGCGAGGCGACGTGGGCGTTCATCGCCGGAACGCCGGTGGGGCAGGAGACTTGCGTGTCCTGCGCGGCGACGGGGGTGCCGATCGCTGTGGGCACCGTGAGCGCCAAGCCCACCAGTGCAGCCATCCATGCTCGACCCATGGGGTGTACCTCCGGATACTGAGACGTGGCGGGTCGGTCCCTCGCCTGACGTGGCTCCATGCTAGCACGGCTCGTGCAGCAGGCATGCCCCTTCTTGGGGTCGGATCGATCTATCTCTGTGGGGTGCGATAGAGCGTTTTGCCCTTGACGCGGATCTCGACGTCAACGAGATACGGGGCGACCGCGTCGAGATCGAGCTGCATGCCGAGGCCGGGGCCATCGGGGATGCGGAGCAGGCCGTCGGCATCCGGGCGGAGGTGGTTGCGGGTGAGGCGAACGGCGAGATCACGCGGCTCCAGCGGGTATTCGCAGATCAGGTCCTCGGCATGGCCAGCGAAGGGTTGCAGCGATGCACTGAGGGCGAGGTGGCTGGTGAAGGTGTGGTTGACATAGGTGCAGCCGCGCTCGCGGGCGTGGTCGGCGACGCGTTTGGCCTGCGTGATGCCGCCGATGCGCCCGGCATCGATCTGCACGTAGCCGATGCCCCCATGGTCGATCAGGTGCTTCGCCATCCAGAAGGTGTGGGCCCCCTCGCCGCCGGCGATCTTGACCGGGCCACTTTCCCGGGCGAGGGCGGCATAGGCGTCGATCGCGCCACCGACGAAGGGCTCCTCAAGCCATGTCACGCCGGCGGCGATCAGGGCCGGCAGGCGCTCGCGGGCGGCAGCGAGGTCGTCTCCCCAGACGGTGCCGGCATCGATCATCACCATGCCGTCCGGGCCGAGACCGGCGCGGGCGGCCTCGACGTGGGCGGCGTCCTCGGCCACCGTGCCGCGCCCATAGTGCATCCAGCCGAACTTCGCGGCGCGGTATCCATCGGCGCGAATGGCGCGGGCCTTCGCCTCGGTCTCGGCCGGGGTCTCGCCGAAGAGGACGGAGGCGTAGGGCAGTTTGGGGTGGGCCTCGGTGAACCCGAGGAGGCGCCACACCGGCTCACCTCGCTGCTGACCGAGGAGGTCCCACATCGCCATATCAATGCCGGAATAGGTGTGATCGGCTTGGAGCTGATCGAGGCTCTGCTCGCGGACGAGGGTGCCGATGCGGAGGATGTCCTCTGGGCCGTCGAGCCGTTGGCCGAGCACGGAGTCACGCACCGGCTTGCAGGCGCTGTGGGACATCGGGGCGACGAGGCTGGCGATGGAGACGAGCGGCGAGGCCTCGCACTCCCCCCACCCCACCCATTCCCCAGCCTGCACGCGCACGAGGAGAAGGTCTTGAGAGCCGTCGCCAACGTCGAGGATCTCAGGCATCGCGTAATAGAAGAAATCGACCGCATCGATGCGCATGGGGTGCTCCGGATGGCGTGCGTCAGTCGTGCCGGAAGGGGTGCGGTAGGCTTGGCAGGTCACAGAATCACGCGAAGGAGGATACGCGATGGCAGGGGTGATTCCCGAGGAGAAAGCGGATTTGCTGACGCGGCCGGTGCTGGCGCACACGGCGACGGTGGACAGCAACGGCAACCCGCAGAACAACCCGGTGTGGATCGATTGGGACGGGGAGTTTCTCCGATTCAGTCAGGTGCCGGGGCGGCAGAAGTTCATCAACCTGAGCGAACGGGCGGGGGTTGCGTTCTCGCTGGTCGATCCGGAGAACCCCTATCGGTATCTTGAGATTCGCGGGCGGCTCGAACGGGTGGAGCAGGACCCGGACAAGGCGTTCATCAACAAGATGGCGAAGAAGTACATGGGCGTTGATGTGTATCCGTGGAGCTCGCCTGAGGAGCAGCGGGTGATCATGGTGATTCGCCCGGAGAAAGTGACGCAGATGGGGTGATCTAGACCGCCGTCAGCGGCGCGTCCAGACCTCGAAGATGTTCTCCTCGAAGAAGGCGATGACCGCGACATTGCCATCGGGCGCGACGGCGATCGCGCTCGGTGACGAGTCGAACGAGTGGCTCGGGTTCTCTCCGATGGTGGCTTGCACCTGCCACGTGATGTTGCGCTTCTTGCGGACTTCGTCCCAGATGCTGATGCGTTGGTTGCCGATGTCGGCGACATAGACCTCGTCCATGGCCGGGAGGCAGAGTGCCTGCATCGGGCGGCCGAGGTCCTCGGGCCCGTTGCCGGATTGGCCGAAACTGCCGACCTGCACCCAGTCGACGCCTCCCTGCGTGCGGCGCTGCCAAATGGAGACGATGTCGTTCCCCCATTCCGGCACGTAGAGCCGGTTGCCGCTGACG
>JAPOLF010000212.1 GCA_029977305.1 bacterium
GCGCAGGCGCCGAAGTGGCAGGAGCAGCGGTCTTTTTCTTCGACGGTTGAGGTTGCTTCTTCGACGAAGACCCGGACACGGCCATCACCCTCCAGCGTCACGACGCTCGGCGCCGCATCACGGTCGGACGCGGTACTGCCCTTCGATCACCTGGCCCGAAGTGGACGTCGGCGTCTGCTGCGTGGATGGTCGCACGTCACCCCGATGCTCCGCCACCACCTCGGCGGGGGCCAAGCGGGGCATCACCTTGATGGCGAGAATCGCCAGCGCCACGAGGATGCCGACATCATCCACTTGGCCGATGCCGATCAGGAAATCGGGCACGGCATCGATCGGTGAGAAGAAATACAGGGCGGCAATCGCGGGAACGGCGTACTTGAGCGGCGAGACACGCGGATCGCGCAGAAGATTCCACGCCAAGCGGGCCTGCTGCAGCATGCCGGGTTGCACCAGTTGATCGGCACCGGAGAACGCGGACGAACGAGAGGTGGGCATCATTGACTCCTTTCCTCGGTGACGACGCCGGTTGGCTCGTCGGTGAGGCTGAATGACCCGTTGGCGAGCCCGTCGCGCACGGTGCTCAGGGCCTCCTTGGTATTAACGTTGAAACAGCTCAAAAGGTTCGGATCGATGGCTCGGACGGCGGCCTCGCCCATGGGGTGCACACGCGCTTCCGGGAACCAGCCGATGACTTGGTTTCTCCCCTCTCGCAAGGCGCGCTCCATCATGGGCAGCGCGCTCTTGCTGTACAGCGCGTGGAGTGTTTGGTAGATGGTGGTCCCACCTTGTCGACTGGTCCCGGCAAGCGCCGGGATCGTCACATCGGAGGCGGGATCAGCGTCGATCATCGTCGCGAGCAGCTCGGCGTTGAGGAACGGCAGGTCGCATGCCACGACGCAGCACCGTTCATGGCGGGCGGCAGCCACGGCGGTGGCGATGCCACCTAATGGGCCGGTCCCGGGATAGGCGTCCGGGATGACCCGGACTCGCCCATGGAACAGTTCGGCGAGGTCGCCACGCCCGGTGCCAATGATGAGCACGTCGTCGGAGACTCGCTCCAAGGCCTGCACCACCAAGTCGATCATGGTTGGGCCGTTGTCGACGATGCGCAGCGTTGCTTTGTCGACGCCCATGCGCTTGCTCATCCCACCAGCGAGGACCGCTGCGCTGACCACGTCACGATGCATGAAGATCTCCGAAATCCTTGGTAAACGTCGCGGGCTTTGCGGACAAGTGCAATCGCGGGGCGAACGCGTTACACTCACGCTACATCAGGTGACGTCGTCGTTGCCACGGTGAATCACGGAGGGTCCGCTGATGGACCATGATCGGGATTCAGCCAAAGACTCCGATATCGCACCCGGCGCGATGGCGCCGGGTGCGTCTGTTTTTGGCGCTTGGGGGAGGGCGTTCGGCGGGTGATCTGATGGGCCCCGCCGGGTGGCGAGGTCAGAGGAAGCGGGATCATGGAGGTGCGCATGAACTCGAGCATGATCGGCAAGATCGAAAAGGCTCACCGCTACGCGCAGGAACCGAACCGCATCCGTATCAACGGATTGAATGCCTCATTCCATGGCGGCCATGACGACTACACCATCTCGCTGAACGACGGCCATTGGACCTGCTCGTGCAACACGTTCAGCTCCCACGTGATCGGTACCTGTGCCCACATCATGGCGATCCAGCAACTGCTCTCGCCGATGCTCCCCGACCCGCTCCGCTTCGCGGTTGACGAGGGCCCAGTCTCTGCGGACGGAGCCGCCGTCTGATCCGAAGCATCCCGCTCGTGCGGTGACGAACTCGCCAACAGGGGTTTCCTCGGGCTCATGGCTCGACGCGCCCCTGTTGGACGAGCCTCCCGTTCTCGCGGATGATCCCGACATGGGACCACGCAACACCTCTGTGTCTGAACTTCAGCTCACTGCAGACGAGCGCGCCATGCTGGCGGGCGAGGCGGGCGAAGCCCCGGCGTTGGCGATGCGCATCGTGTCGCGATTGGCACCGCTCTACGGAGCATCGTCGCTGATTCCGGTGACCCGCGCGCACATTGATGGCTGCATCTATTCAGGAGATGCCGGTCTCGCTTACGCGGAGCGACTGAGCGGTCTCGGCGCGAAGGTTGCGGTCCCCACGTCGCTCAACGTGGTCTCGCTCGATCGGGCCCGTTGGCAAGACCTCGGGATGGACGCCGACTACGCAGGCAGGGCACGCCGGATCGCCGAGGCGTACCTCGCCATGGGCGCCCAACCGACCTTCACCTGCGCGCCGTATCACACGGTTCATGCCCCGACATTCGGCGAGCAGATCGCGTGGTCAGAATCGAACGCGGTGGCGTACGCGAACTCGGTCATCGGTGCGCGGACGAATCGCTACGGAGATTTCCTCGACATCGCCTGTGCCATCACCGGACGCGTGCCCGCGGCTGGGTTGCATCTGGAGGAGCAGCGGATGGCCTCCCATGTCGTGCACCTTGGATCGATGCCTCCGCGACTGGTCGAGCGCGATGACTTCTATCCGGTGCTGGGGTACCACCTCGGGGCGATGGGACTGCCCGGCGTGGCCGTGATCGCGGGACTCGACGCTCAACCGACCGAGGACCAACTCAAAGCGCTGTGTGCTGCTGCGGCATCGTCGGGGGAAGTTGCCCTGGTCCATATCGCGGGCATCACGCCGGAGGCGCCCACCGTTGAGGCGGCACTTGGCGGTCGACCGCCTGTTGCGACGCACCGGGTGTCTCTTGATGACCTGAGGCGGACGCGAGCGGTGCTCTCGACCACGACGGGCGGCCCCGTCGATGTGGTGGCGTTTGGCAGTCCCCATTGCAGCCTGAGCGAGTGCCGTGAGTTGGCGGCGCTGATGAACGGCTCGCACTGTGCCGATGGCGTCACGGTCTTCATCTCGACCAGCCGCGCAGTGCGCGAGATTCTGGCGCGAACGGGGGACCTTGCCACGCTCGAGGAATTCGGCTGCCGGGTGACGGCTGACACGTGCATCGTGGTTGCGCCCCTCGTTCCCGAGGGATCCCGCGTGCTGATGACCAACTCTGGGAAATACGCCCATTACGGGCCTGGGTTGCTTGGGGTGGACACCGTCTTCGGGTCCACTGCCGCCTGTGTCGCATCCGCCATCTCCGGCACGATCGATCACGAGGCTTCGCCATGGGACTGATGACGACTCATGGACTCCCTGTGGTTTCCGGCACGGTCGATGGCACCGCACTTGTCAGTGCCACACCGATCAGCCTCTGGGGAGGATTGAACCCGGAGACCGGGGAAGTCATCGATCGACGCCATCCGCTGAGCGGGCAGATTGTCACCGGTCGCGTATTGGTGATCCCGCATGGACGCGGATCATGCACGGCGAGCGGCGTGCTGCTTGAGGCGATTCGCCTCGGCACCGCGCCTGCGGCGATCGTGCTCGCCCAGACTGATCCGATCATTGGACTCGGCGCGATCCTCGGCGATGAACTGTATGGCAAGCGGATGCCGCTGATCGTGATCGACGAGGAAACGCACGCCCTCCACAATGCAATCCGATGCTGTGTAGTTGCCTTCACCGGAATAATCATCCTGTCCTGCGAAGAGGTCGCGATAGCGAACGTCGACTTCGACCTCGAAGGCGGATTTGTCCACGAAATCCTGGTCCTCAC
>JAPOLF010000213.1 GCA_029977305.1 bacterium
CTGGGGTGCCTCGGCTCCGGATCGCGGCATTCGACGCGGATTTCCCGGCAGTGGCTGAGACGGCGACGGTCCTGGTCGGCATGGGTGGCTACAATGCGATGACGGAGGCGGTCTTTTGCGGAAAACGCGCGATCACGGTGCCGCGGCCTCCCGGCCCAGAGGAGCAGACGCTCCGCGCGGAGCGATTCGGCCGACGCGGGTTGATTCGCGAAGTGCCGCATCAAGACCTCTCGCCTGAGACGCTGTGGGCAGCGATCGCGGCGGAGTTGGAGGCCGGTTACAGCCTCGGGACGGAGGCGTTGCCGTTCGGCGGGGAAGTACGGATCGTTGATGAGCTGGTGGCGCTGCT
This sequence comes from bacterium, assembly GCA_029977305.1. Classification (GTDB taxonomy): domain Bacteria; phylum Chloroflexota; class Chloroflexia; order Thermomicrobiales; family UBA6265; genus CADCWF01. The sequence continues at coordinate 350 of JAPOLF010000213.1, forward strand.
CGATGGCTAGGACGGGGTGTTGATGGTCATGGTCAAGGCAACGGGCGCACTTCCAGTGGCGATCGCCGGCATGCATCGGTCTGGCACGTCGATGGTCGCCAAGATGTTGCATGACGGAGGGTTGTTCCTCGGTTCGGACGACGAACTGATGGCCGCCGCCTCAGACAACACGGAAGGGTTCTGGGAGCACAACGACATCGTTGCGCTGAATGACGCCATTCTCGGGGAGATGGGCGGAGCCTGGGACTTGCCTCCATCGGGGGAGCAGGATTGGGACGGCGAGCGGTTCGCGCCGATGCGGGACATCGCCGGGAAGATCGTCGGTCGCTTCTCGGGGATGGATCCTTGGGGATGGAAGGATCCAAGGAACTCGCTCACGCTGCCGCTGTGGCGCACCGTGCTCGGCGAGTTCAATGTCGTCTCCGTGGTGCGGAATCCGCTGGAAGTCGCGATGTCGCTGGCAAAGCGGAACAATTTCTCACCGGCGCTGGGGTTGTATCTCTGGTACGCCTACAACAAGCGGGTGCTCGAGGACACCAAGCCGGAACACCGGTTGATCACCCACTTTGATGCGTATTTCGGGGACGCCGCGCCGGAGATCACCCGCCTGCTGCGCTTCGCCGGTTTGCCGCATGCGCCGGAGGACGTCGCGAAGCTGACCGGCAATGCCATGACCGGCATGAAGCACCATCGGATCACCCCAGCACAACTCGCGGAGAACGGGGTGGCAGCAGCGGTGATCGACCTCTACGCCAGGCTGTGCGAGGAGGCGGAGTTTCGCATCGATCTGGATGGCGTTGACGCCGGGAAGCGCACGCCGATCTCGTCCTGGTCGCCATTCACGAACAGCGGGCTTCCGCACGGGGTGTCCACGGTGGATCTGTGGTTCTACACGAAGCATGACCGGTTCCTCGAGTTGGATGCGGAGATCCGCCTGCACGAGGCGACGCGGCTCGAACTTGAAGGGCGACTGGCCGAGCGCGACGGGATGATCCTGGAGCGTGAGGGGCGGATCGGCGAGCGGGACAACCGGCTGATTGAGCGGGAACGCACGGTGGCCCGGCTGACGCAGGATGTGTCGGCATTGCGGCAATCGCTGGCTGATCACAGCGCGCTGGCTGAGGGGCAGCGGGAGCGAATTGCGACTCTCGAGGCGCATGAGCGCGAATTGCGCAAGCTGCTCACCAGTGTCCACAACCAATTGCTGAACAAGGACATCGAGATCATGGGGACGCTGGGAGCGGTGCTGTCACGGTCCGCGCCCGGAGCCCCGGCGGCAATCTATTACCGGCAGCTGGTGCAGCAGGTGCGGGATCGGGCAGCGACCCATGTGCCGGCGGGATCGAGGATTCTGGTGGCGAGTTACGGCGATCCGGAGATGCTGGATCTGCCCAATCTTCAGACCACGGATTTCCCGCAGGCGGCCCCCGGGGTTGCCGCGGATTACACGACGGTGGATAGTACGGACGCGATATCGCAGCTGGAGGTGTTGCGCGATCGCGGCGCGACGCACCTCGTCCTGCCGAGCCCGGCGCAGTCATGGCTGACCCGGCATCCGGCACTCGAGCGGCATCTCCGAACGCACTACCCGACGGTGGTGGACGAGTTGGGGGTTTGCACGATCTTCGCGCTGCAGCAAGCGCCAGCTGCCTAGCTCGGCCTCGGCGGGATTCGCTGATGCCACACGGATGGGAGGGACGCATGATCCTGGTGACCGGAGGAGCGGGGTACGTCGGCAGCTTGCTGACGCAGGAGTTGCTGGGACTGGGCCATCACGTCCGGGTCGTTGACACCATGTGGTTCGGTGATCCGTTCGCCGGACACGAGCGATTGCAGATGATTGCCGGCGACCTGCGCGAGCCGGATCCGGCTTGGTTGAACGGGGTTGATTCGATCATCCACCTTTCGGGCTTGAGCAATGACCCGACTGCCGACTTCGCGCCGCAACTGAACAACGAGGCGAATGTCTTCGCAACGCGTCAACTGGCGCAGCTCGCCGCTGACAAGGCGCAGCGCGACGGCAAGCCGATGCGCTACGTCTTCGCCTCGACCTGCTCGGTGTACTACGCGCCGACCACGTCCGAGCAGGCGAACGTGCAGATCATGACCGAGGAAATGCCGATCGCCCCGACCGCGAATTACAGCAAGACGAAGCGCTTGGCGGAGATCGAACTGCTGCGCATCGCCGATCGGTCGCCGCTCTTCGTGCCGGTGATGCTGCGGAAGGGGACGGTGTTCGGCTTGTCGCCGCGGATGCGGTTCGATCTGGTGGTGAACGTGTTCACGCTGCACGCGTGGAAGACTCGGCAGCTCACCGTCCACGGCCATGGCGAGGCGTGGCGCCCGCTGCTGCACATCCGCGACGCGGTGGACGCCTACATCCACATGCTCAACGCGCCGGAGGAGAAGATCCGGGGCGAGGCGTTCAACGTTGTCCACAAGAACTACCGCGTGCTCGAGCTTGCGCACTGGGTGGCCGAGGTGATCGAGGAGAACTTCGGGGTCGAGGTGCGCGTGAAGCGCGATCGCACCGGGAATTCGGCGTCTCGCTCCTACTACGTGAGCGGCGAGAAGATCGCGCGCGAACTCGGGTTCAGCGCGGACCGCGGCACCTCGGAAGCGGTGATCTCGATCTGGAAGGCGCTCGAGCGGGGCGATTTCGGGCCGGAGCCGGACAAGGATCCGCGCTACTACAACATCCGCTGGCTCAAGGACACGCTGATGTCGTGTGCACCTGCATGAGGACGCTGCTGATCGGTGCGACCGGGCAACTCGGACAGGATCTGCTGAAGGCACTGCCGGAGGGAACGATCGCCCTCGGGCATGGCGAGATCGATGTCACCGAAGGGGTTGGCGTGTCGCGGATCATCCGGGAGCACCGACCGGACTGGGTGATCAACACCGCAGCATTCCACCGGGTGGACGATTGCGAACTCAATCCGACGCTGGCGTTCGCAGTGAACGCGACGGGGGCGGCAAATGTCGCAAAGGTGTGCGAGGAACTGGGTGCGGGCGTCGTCTTCTACTCCACCGATTATGTTTACGGAGGCGAGGGGCGGCCGAAGCACCATCCGCATCTCGAAGATGACGCGCCGGATCCGTTGAACGTCTACGGGATCAGCAAGGCTGCGGGCGAGCAGATGGTGGCGCTGGCGAATCCGCGCCATCTGGTGATCCGCTCGGCGGGACTGTACGGCACCGCGACGAGCAGGAAGGGCTGGACCTTCCCCGAACTGATGATCAACAAGGCGCGGAGCGACGGCAAGCTGAAGGTTGTCACGGACCAGACGCTGTCG
>JAPOLF010000214.1 GCA_029977305.1 bacterium
CGCCCGAGGGCATCGGCGGTGTCGCCTCCTACTTCATGGTCTTCCTGCAGCAGGCGGGCGGCACGATGTACGGCGATGACGGGATGCCCGCGTTCAATGACGCCCCCGGCATCGATGCCCTCAACCTGATGATGGAGATGATGTCCAACGGGTCGACCGATCCCGGCTCGCTCTCCTACACCGGCATCAATGACGCCACCAACGTCTTCACCTCGGGCACCGCCTCGATGATGATGAACTGGCCGTTCATGTGGAAGCCGGCGAATGATCCCGAGGCCTCCCAGATCGTCGGCAAGGCCGCGGCCGCGGTGCTCCCCGCGGGACCGGTCTCCTCTGCCTCGATCGACGGCACCGATGCCTGGACGATCGCCAAGACCTGCGCCTCCCCGGAGAAGGCCGCCGCCCTGATCGACTTCTACCTCTCCCCGGAAATCCAGAAGAGCCAGGTGCTCGACACCGGTTGGCTGCCGATCCGCATGTCGGTCCTCTCCGACCCCGAGGTGCAGGCCGCATCGCCGCTCGCCTCGGTGGTGCTTGAGCAGGCCACCTTCCCGTACGACAGCTTCGTCACCCCGGATTACAACGAGGTGACCGTCGCGCTCGGCACCGAGATCCAGAAGGCGCTCGGCGGCAGCAAGAGCGCCGAGGAAGCCTTGAAGGCAGCCTCCGAGCAGGTCGCCGAAATCGTCAAGAAGCGCAACAGCTAGTCTGGTCGGGCCAAAGCGGGCGAGGTTGGGTATCCCGACTTCGCCCGCTCCCCGCACCTGCCGCAGATGGCCACCACACCGCTCAGCCACTCCACCGCCGGTTGGGAGTCCCGTCAACGCCGGGCCGGACTTCTCATGGTCCTGCCGGCGATGCTGGTGTTGATCGCGGTCGTCGGCTATCCGATCGTGCGCACCTTCTGGCTCTCACTTCACCAAGCTGAGCTCGGTGGGGGCTCCATGCAACTCGAGTGGATTGGGCTCGGAAACTACGCCCAACTCCTGACCGACAGCACCTTCCACGTCGCGGTGCGGCAGTCGCTCTACTTTTCGGTTGTTGAAGTCGTGGTGGTCGTCGCGCTCGCGTTGGCAATCGCGATGCTGCTGAACCATCCCCGCGGCCAGGCGCCCGTCTTCCGGGTCATCCTGCTCGTGCCGTGGGCGATCGCCCCCGTCGCCAACGCCATCCTCTGGAAGTACATCTACAACACCAACTATGGCGTGCTCAACGCGTTGCTCGTCGGGTCCGGCGTCGCAGACCGCCCGGTGAACTGGCTCGGGTTGCCCGACCTCGCTCTTCGCATGTTGCTGCTCGCCGACATCTGGAAATCCATCCCCTTCATCGCGCTGTTGCTCCTCGCGGGCCTGCAGAACATCCCCTCGTATCTCTACAAGGCGGCCCGCATCGACGGAGCGAACGGCTGGCAGCAGTTCCGTTTCGTCACCCTGCCCGGGTTGCGCACGCCGCTCGCGCTCGCGGTCATCCTGCAGACCATCTGGTCGTTCAAGGTCTTTGACCTGATCTACGTCCTGACCAAGGCAGGTCCGGCCGACGCCACCCTCCTCCTGAATTTCCTCGCCTACCGCGTCACCTTCGGCTTCCTCGATTTCGGGTACGGTGCAGCCATCGCCAATGTCATCTTCTTCGCGATGCTGGTGATCGCCATCATCCTGGTCAAGGTGATGCGTCCCGGTGCACCCCGCGCCGCCCGAGGTGTCGCATGAACGCGCGTCGCCTCCTCAGTTCGATCGGGATCAATGTCGCGCTCGCGATCTTCTTCGTTTGGACGATGGCCCCCATCGCCTGGATGCTGATCTCGAGCCTGATCAAGTCGAAGGCACTGACCTCCCGTCCGCCGAATCTCGCACCCGCCTCCTGGACTCTGAACAACTACGGGGAGGTGCTCACCTCGAGCAAGAGCCTCGCCCCCTCGCTGATGCACTCCGCGATCATCTCGATCGGCACCACGTTCATCGCGCTCGCCCTCGGGGCGGCCGCCGCGTATGCGCTCGCCCGGTTGTCCATCCCAGGCGGCGACAAAGTCGTGCTGCTCGTGCTCGCGACGCAGATGTTCCCGGGCATCGTCATCGTGATCCCGCTCTTCCTGGTGATGAGCCGGCTCGGGCTGATCGACACCCTGCACGGGCTGATCGTCGTGTACCTCTCGTTCATCCTTCCGATCATCATCTGGATCCTGAAGGGCTTTTTCGAGGCGATCCCGCGCGACCTCGAGCGCGCCGCCGCGGTGGACGGCGCATCAGCCTGGCAGACGTTTCGTCTCGTGGTGCTTCCGATCTCCCTGCCGCCCCTCTTCGCTGCGGGGGTCTTCGCCTTCATCGAGTCCTGGAACGAGTTCCTCTTCGCGGTGATCCTCACCCGCATGCACGCGAAGACCGTCCCCATCGCCATCTCCGAGTTCTCCGGGCAGTACCAGACCGCGGTCGGGCAGATGCTCGCCGCGGCCACCCTCGCGTGCGTGCCGGTGGTGCTGCTCGCGATCATCTTCCGCAAGACCGTGCTCACCGGATTCGCCGAGGGAGCCATCAAGGGATGAAGCCGTGGCGGTGATCGACCTCGTCCAACTCACCAAGGCATTTGGATCCGCCACCGCCGTGGATGCGATCGATCTCCACATCGCCGATGGCGAGTTCGTCACCTTGCTCGGTCCCTCCGGCTGCGGCAAATCCACCACGCTCAATCTCATCGCCGGACTCGAGGACGCGACCAGCGGCGACATCCTCATCGATGGCAAGCGGGTGAACACGCTCACCCCGTTCGAGCGCGACATCGCGATGGTCTTCCAGCAGTACGCGCTCTACCCGCACATGTCCGTCCGCGAGAACATCGGGTTCACGCTCCGCCTGCAGAAGCGGCCAAAGTCCGAGATCGACGCGCGCGTCTCCGCCGTTGCCGAGATGCTCGAACTGGTCCCCTACCTGCACCGCCTCCCGCGCGAACTCTCCGGTGGTCAGCAGCAGCGGGTCGCATTGGGCCGCGCGATCGTCCGCGAGCCGCGTCTTTTCCTCTTCGACGAGCCCTTCTCGAATCTGGACGCCGCCCTCCGCACCCGCATGCGTGCCGAGATCAAACTCCTCCACCAGAAACTCGGCGTCACCTCCATCTTCGTCACCCATGACCAGGAGGAGGCGATGGCCATCTCGGACCGCATCGTGGTGATGCGTGCGGGCCGCATCGAGCAGTCAGGCACCCCCGCCGAGGTCTATGCGCGCCCCGCTTCGCTGTATGTGGCGCGATTCATCGGAACCCCGCCGATGGACATCATCGATGGACAGGTCGAGACCCAAGGCGACGCCACGCTGTTCCGCGCCGGGTCCATCGCCTTCCCGCTCGGTGCGCAGGCGGCCGCCGCCGCGAGGTCGCACGCAGGATGCCTCCAACTCGGCATCCGCGCCGAGCATGTCTCCCTCGTCGCAGACGATCCGCTGGCGACGGTCACCGTGACCCAACCGCTCGGACCCACCACCAATGTCTCCGTGACCTGGGACGGTGGTAGTGCAACCGCACGCCTCAGCGGCATCGCTGAGATCGCCCCGGGCATGCCCACCGGTATCCGCTTCAGCCCCGACGACGTGCTGCTCTTTGATGAAGAGAGTGGGCGCCTGCTCGAGGCGCGCTAGACCTGTC
>JAPOLF010000215.1 GCA_029977305.1 bacterium
ATGGGCTTCCCTTTGTGCGGACGCGAGGAGTGGCGGAGGGAGCAATCGCATGGCTTGGTCGATTGCCGCTTGGGCAAGGAGCGTGTTGCGCGCGGCGAACTCTTCCTCACCCGAGGCTGCTACCGTGATGTCGGCGTCAACGGCCAGTGCCCGTCGAAGCACGACGGTGCCGACGTCATCGGCCAGCGGCGGCACCACCACGGAGCTGCCCGGTTTGATGATTCCTGATTTGTGCCATGCCACGTCCTCAAGACTCGGACCAAGTGAGAGCAGATGGTCCTCCTCGATGCTGGTGATCACGCTCGTGATCGGATCGACCACATTGGTGAGGTCGAACCGTCCCCCCGAACCCACCTCGAACACCGCGACGTCCACCTCAGCCGCCGCGAAGGCCCGCAACGCGAGGACCGTGCGAAGACCGCCGTAGTTCAACCGGACTCCTGACGCGTCGCGCTCAAGCCAGATCGCTTCAGCAGTTTCAATCTCGGTGAGCAACGTGAGCAGATCGTGCGCCGAGAGCAACCTCCCATCGACGCGGATGTTTTCGGTGAACACCTGCACGTAGGGCGAAGTCGTCAACCCCACACGCCAGCCTCGTCGATGCAGGCCCGCGGCGATCAGCGCACACGTCGAGCCCTTCCCACTTGTACCGGTCACATGGACGATCGGCAGTGATCGATCCTCCCACCCCGTGAACCGGAGGAACCGTTGAAGATTCGCGAGGTGTGCTGCGGCCCGAGACGTGATCGCCTGTCGCGATCGGTCACCCGCAGCCTCGGGTGAGATGCGCCTCAGGATGCGGGCGATGGCTTCCTCGAAGGACGCCCACGTGTCCATCGATGCTCCTACAGGAATGCGGCGCAGACGTCGTTCGCGACCATCAACCCCCGCGGCGTCAGCGTCAGCCGATCACCGTGGTCGATAGCCCATCCATTGGCAACGACATGCCGAAGTGGTTCGGCGAACCACGCGTCAAGCGAGACACCGTGGCGCTCGGCAAAGGCCGCCCGGGAGACCCCGTCCTCCAACAGCCGCAGCCCGAGCATCATCGTCTCGCCGCGCGAGAGCTCCTCGGTGATCGTCTCGGTGGAGGCGGTGGGCGCTGTTCCTTGCTCGATCGCCGTGCAATACGTCCGCGGTGACGGATGCCCCATCGTCCGATGTGCGCCGATCCGACCGAATGCCCCGGCTCCAATTCCGAGGTAGTTGCCGTTCCGCCAATAGATGCGGTTGTGGCGTGATTGCCGATCGGCGACGCGCGCCCAGTTCGCCACCTCGTAGTGCAACCAACCAGCCTCGCCAAGGGTGCGCATCGCGAGGTCGTAGAGGTCCGCCGCCGCATCGTCATCGGGCACCTGCAAGATGCCGCGCGCCACGCCATCGGCCATCGGTGTTCCTGGCTCGACGATCAGGGAGTACAGGGAGAGATGCTCAGGCTCCAATGCCGTGGTGGCAGGATGCAGCACCATCTCAAGATCCCGCGCCAAGTGGTCGGGGCGCTGCCCCGGCCAGCCGAAGATCAGGTCGAGGCTGACATTGGTGAATCCCGCAGCGCGAGCGGCGGCGATGGCCGCCGTGGTGTCTTCCGCCTCGTGCAACCGCCCCAGCGCCAGCAACCCGCGCCGATCAAAGGTCTGCGCGCCGATGCTCAGGCGGTTCACCCCAGCATCGCGATACGCGGCGAACCGGCCAGCCTCCGCAGACGTCGGATTGGCCTCCATGGTGATTTCCGCGTCAGCGGTCAAGGTCACGGTGTCACGCACCGCGAGAAGGATGCTGGCGACCTGTTCCGGTTCCAGCAAGGACGGTGTCCCGCCGCCGAGATACACCGTTTCCGCAGTGAGACCGTTCAGGTCCGTACCGCGTTTCCGGATGTCCGATTCCACGGCCGCCACATACCGCGGGATCAGGTGCTCCTGCCCGCCGTAGGTGGTGAAGTCGCAATAGGGGCAGATGTGTGCGCAGAACGGGACATGGATGTAAACACCGATGGGATCGTCGGCCCGGGCCGGTGCCGGCAGGAGAGCGGGGGAGGGCTCCATCGCGTGCATTGTCGCCATGCGTCAGATCGTCGGCGTCGCCGATGCCTCGGTCGGCTCGTCGACAAAAATCGCGCGCGGCGCATCCTTGGGAAAGAGCGTCGTGACATTGATCAGAATGTCCTCGTCGCCAAGGTTCTGCGCGTGATGAATCGAGGTCGGCGGCTCGATCAACGTATCTCCCGGGTGAAGCTCGACGGTCTTTCCCGCCACGATCTCCTCCGCGGAATCCTCGGGCTTCGAACCCGCGCGTCGCAACTGCACGACGCCGGTCTCCACCGTGTAGGTGAGCACACCAGACGCGATCTCCCCGATCTGCGTCCCGGGATGATGGTGCGAATCGATCGACGCCCCGACCGGGATGGTCACCTGGGCGAACGCCAACACGGGGTTCTCCACCGGTGCGGGCTCCGCCTGTGCGAACACCACGCTCGACACCGGGGCAGGGGTGCCCTGCGCGTCCACCATCGAACCACCGGTCTGGGTGAATGCCGACCCGGCCAGCAGCGCCAGCAACGCGATGATCGCCGCGAAATATCGGGTCATCCGTTCGCCTCCACCGACTCCGCGAGCAATCGCGAGAGCCGTCCCATGTCGATGTTCCCGCCGCTCAACGTGGCAACGGTGATCGCGCCCGCCGGGATTCCCGCCTTGCCCGCCAGCAACACCGCAGTGGCTGCGGCGCCTGCCGGTTCGACCAGCATCTTTGTGCGCTCGAGAATCATACGCTCCGCGTTGAGAATCTCGTCATCACTCACCAGCACCACATCATCGACGTACTGCTGGATCAACTTCAACGACACCGGCGCCCCGAACGGCGCGGAAAGGCCGTCAGCGATCGTGCGGATGCGATCAAGCACCACGGGTGCCCCCGCGGCCAGACTTCGCGACACGGCCGGCGCTCCCTCTGGTTCCACCCCGACCACCCGCACCTCGGGCTTCAAGGACTTCACCGCAACCGCAATGCCAGCGAGCAAGCCACCACCGCCGACACACACGGTGACTGCTTCCACCTCTGGCAGCTCATCGAGGATCTCCAGCCCGATCGTGCCCTGTCCAGCGATCACATCCGGATCGTCGAACGGGTGGACGTAGTGCATCCCATGCTCCTGCCGGTAGGCATCCATGTCCGCGAAAACGGTCTCCATCGATTCGGTGAAGCGCACCTCGGACCCATACCCACGAATTGCCGCGATCTTCGCAGGCACCGCGTTGTGCGGGACGAACACCACACATCGCACCCCGCCGATTGCCGCCGCGTAGGCGAGTCCCTGCCCATGGTTTCCGGCAGACATGGTGATCACGCCCGCACGGCGTTGCTCTTCCGTGAGCTTGAGCACGGCATTCACCGCCCCGCGCGCTTTGAACGCGCCGGTGCGCTGCAGATTCTCCGCCTTGAGCCAGAGCCGGGTGTTGGTCATCCGGCTCAGCGTCTCGGTCGGGTTCAGCGGGGTGCGGTGCACATAGGGGCGAATCCGCTCCGCCGCCTCGAGCACATCTTCGAGCGTGACGGTGGGAACCGTTGATTGGATGTCAGACATCATTCGCCATCTCCCGCGCTGCAGG
>JAPOLF010000216.1 GCA_029977305.1 bacterium
GTGCGGAAGTCTTCCGCCTCTACGACACTTTTGGCTTCCCCTTGGATCTGACCCTCGACCTCGCGCGCGAGCAGGGGTTGGAGGTCGACACCGCTGGCTTCGAGGAGGCGTTGGCCGTTCAGCGCGCGGCATCGCGCGGTGGGGCCGCGTCGGCCTTCAAGGACGCCGGTCGCGAGCGGGCCGAGATCTTCGTGGCTGCGGCGAAGGGCAAGACCACCTTCCTCGGCTACAAGGCCGAGCGCGTGGAGGATGCCACCATCGTCGCCCTGATCGGCCCGGACGGACCGCTGACCGAGGCAGAAGCCGGTCAGCCGATCGAGGTCCTGCTCGATCGTACACCCTTCTACGGTGAGTCGGGCGGCCAGTTGGGCGACACCGGGACGATCCGCACCGCGACCGGGACCATCAACATCGATGACACCTACAAGCCCGTGCCCGACATCTTCGTGCACCGCGGGACGGTGAGCGAGGGGTTCGTGCGGGTGGGGGAAACGGTCACCGCGGCAATCGACGCGGGCCGTCGGCAACACATCCGTCGCAATCACACCGCGACGCACCTGCTCCATCGCGCGTTGCGCGTCGTCGTGGGCGATGAGGCCCGTCAGGCCGGCTCGCTGGTGGCCCCGGAGCGCCTCCGCTTCGACTTCTCCAGCCTGGAGCCCGTCAAGCCGGAGCAATTGGCGCGGATCACCGAGATGGTCAACACCGAGGTGATGCGCAACACGCCGGTCGTCACCGAGGAGAAAGCCTACGCCGATGCCGTCTCCGGGGGTGCCACCGCGCTCTTCGGCGAGAAGTACGGCGACACCGTGCGGGTGGTCACCATCGGCGATTACTCGCAGGAGTTGTGCGGCGGCACACATGTCGGGCAACTCGGCGAGATCGGTCCGTTCGTGATCGTCTCCGAGGGGAGCGTCGCGGCAGGGGTGCGTCGCATCGAGGCGATCACTGGCAGCGCTGCGATCGACTTGCTGCAACAGCAACGGCGCGTGCTGGATGACGCAAGCAAGACCCTCCGCGTCACGTGGCAGGAGACCCCGGCCGGGGTCGAGGCGTTGCAGGATCGCGCTCGCACGTTGGAGCGTGAGATCGAGCGGCTGCGCGGCGAGATCGCCGGATCTCGGGTGGGGGATCTCCTCGGTAACGCGACCACGGTTGGGGATGTCACGGTGCTCGCGGCGCGGGTCTCAGCCGAGTCCAAGGACGGCTTGCGCCAGCAGGCTGATCGCCTGCGTGACCAGATGCCTTCCGGCGTGGTGGTCCTCGGCGCGGTGATCGATGGAAAGCCGAGCCTTCTTGCGATGGTCAGCCCGGATCTCGTCGCGCGTGGCATCAAGGCGGGCGATCTGATCAAGGGTGCGGCGCAGCACGTCGGCGGGCGCGGCGGCGGTCGTGCCGATCTCGCTGAGGGCGGCGGTGCCGATCCTGCTGGACTCGAGGCCGCGCTCGCTGCGGTGACCGGCATGGTGCAGGCGACGATCGGTGGCTAGAGCCTCGTGGTGATGGACGCGCAAACACCGATCGTCCTCGTCACACCGGACGACCAACTCGCAGATGTTCTGCAGCGGGTGGTGAACGCCGGCGGTGGCGGCCGCACCGTTGATCTGGTGGTGCCCGGGAACACCGGGGTGCTGCTGACCGCCGGCGAATTCCGCGAGTTGCGCGCAACCACGGATCGCTACCGCGTCGGCCTCACGCTCTACAGCGACGATCCCTTCCGGCGTCAGTTGGCCCCGTTGATGGGGATCGAGAGCCGCGCCATCCCGGTGCACATTCGCCGCGCGGTGCAGGGGATGATGCCGCCCCCGGAGGTGGTCGCGTGGCCGGATCCCTTGCCACCCCCGCCACCACCTCCCACGATGCCGCCTCCACCGCGTGCTGCGGAATCGTGGCCCGAGGAACCCGCGCCGTTTGACGGCTATCTGCCGGACGAGCGCGAGGCGGAAGCGGAGTACGACGGGTCCCCCCGCTCCCGGCGCGCGGCAAAGGTGCTGTCGGTGCTCGGCGCGCTGATCGTGGTGGCGCTGCTCGCGACCGGAGCGTTCTTCGCGCTGCGACCTCGGGCACTGGTGCAGGTCTCGCTGGAGCAGATCCCGGTGCGGACCGAGGCCACCTTCGATCTCACCGCCGACGGCCTGCCGCTCGACGCCGAGCGGGTGATCGTGCTCAAGGCCGAGCCGCAGGTGGTGACCATCACCACAACGGTCGAGCAACCGGTGACCGGCATTCAACTCATCCCGGATCAGCCCGCGACCGGCCGAGTGGTCTTCGCCAACATCAGTCCGAATTCGCTGGCGGTCCCGGCCGGGACCCGGCTTGAGTCACTCGGCGGGCAGGTCTTCCTGCTCGATGAGGCGGTGACCGTGCCTCCGGTCGATCCGGTCACCGGGTTGGCCGGCAATGCCGATGGCACCATCACCGCGGAGTCCGGGGGGTCATCGGGCAATGTCGCCTCCGGCGAGGTGACGGGGTCGGTTGCGCCGTTCGTCTACTACAGCAATCGCACCGGCCCGACCACGGGTGGAACTGATCGCGAGACCACCGTGGTCTCCGAGGCCGATGTCGCCGCCCTGCAAGAGGCTGCTGCCTCCGATCTCGCGAGTCGTGCCGCGACAGAGATCACCAACGCCACCCCCGATGGCATGATCTTGCCATCCACGATCGCGGTGACGAGCTCCAAGGAGAATCTCTCGGCTCAAGTGGGGGAGGAGGCGACGACCGTCACCTTGACCAGCACGCAGGACATCTCGGTGCTGACCTATGACCCGGCGGCGGTTTTGGTGGCGGTCCGCAACGCGGTGGCGACCGAACTAGCCGGACAGGTGCCTCCCGGGTTCACGCTCAATCCTGATCGATTGGCCGCGATGGGCGACGCCGTCGAGGTCTCCGGGTCGCCGCGAGGTGCTCGATTCACGGTGGCATTCGACGGCGCCGCGGAGGCATCCTTTGGCACCGCTGAGCAACAGGCGCTTGCCATCTCCCTGGCCGGAATGGACGAAGCAGCGGCCCAGCAGGTGCTTGACGCCACCCCCGGCATCTCCTCGGCCACCATCCGGCTGCGCCCGGGATGGTTTGCCCGATCGCTCCCAAGCGATCCCGATCGCATCTCCTTCGACATCGTGCCGTGATGGAGCGACCTCGGCGGGCACTAGGGTTGGATGTGGGGGAGCGCCGGATCGGGGTCGCGATCGGCGATGAGATGGGCATGGTCGCCTCGCCGTTGGAGATGGTGCCGCAAGGGGCAGACGCGATCGAGGCGCTGCTGGCATTGGTCCGGCGATGGGACGCGGGAGCTGTGGTCGTCGGGCTGCCGACGGGGATGTCGGGCCGCGAGGGGCCGCAGGCGGTGGTGACCCGGCAGTTCGCCGAGGTTTTGCGCGAGCGCCTCGGCACGGGAGTGGCCCTTCATTACTTGGACGAGCGGCTCACCTCGGCGATCGCCGACCGGGTGCTGGATGATCGGCAGGTGAGGGGCAAGGACCGGACCGCGCAGCGGGACGCCATCGCGGCGGCGGTGATCTTGCAGGGGTGGCTTGACTCGCGGCGGCGCTGAATCGGTGATTG
>JAPOLF010000217.1 GCA_029977305.1 bacterium
CTGAAAGAATGATGTTGTGATACCCGGTGCTGATGAACGGCGAGGTGGTGAAGGCCTGCACCGTGCTGGCGGTCCAGGCGGACGGCCAGGAGATCACCACCATCGAGGGGTTGGCGCCGAAGGGGATGCTGCATCCGGTGCAGCAGGCCTTCTGGGAATGCCATGGCCTGCAGTGCGGGTTCTGCACGCCGGGCGTGATCCTCTCGACGGTTGCCCTGCTGAATGAAACCCCGAACCCTGACGACGAGCAGATCCGCCATGCGCTCGAGGGCAACATCTGCCGGTGCACCGGGTATCACAACATCATTCTTTCAGTCCAGGATGCATCGCGCCGGATGCGCAACGGCGAACAACCGAGTCCGATCCACGCCGCGAGCTAGGTCGTCTTTGGCACGTCGAGAGGATTGCCGATGAACCCGTCACCCTTCGCGTTTCACCGCGCGACGTCCGTGCAGGACGCCATCTCGCTGGTATCGACGTTGGACAACGCCAAGATCATCGCTGGTGGGCACAGTCTGCTCCCGGTGATGAAATTGCGCCTGGCGGAGCCTGATCACTTGGTCGACATCACCGGCATCCCCGGCCTGCGCGGCGTGGCCGAGCGCAATGGGGCCATCGAGATCGGTGCCCTAACCACCCATCGGGATCTCGCCACGAGCGACCTCATCGGGCGTGCGGTGCCGATGCTCGCGGAGTCAGCCCTCGCTGTCGGCGACAACCAGGTGCGCAACCGCGGCACCATCGGTGGGGCACTCGCTCACGCCGATGCGGCGGCTGACTACCCCGCGGTGATGCTTGCCGCCGAGGCGGTGATGATCGCGGAGTCGGCGAAGGGGCGACGCGAGATCCCGGCCGAGGAGTTCTTCCTCGGCTTCCTCACCACGGCACTCGGCCCCGAGGAACTCCTGGTGGGCATTCGCATCGACGTTCCTGCGGCCGGAACCGGAAGCGCCTACGAGAAACTGGCAAATCAGGCCTCTGGGTACGCGATTGTCGGTGTTGCTGCGTCTGTCACCGTGAGCGGCGCAGGATCCCTTTCCGCGGCCAAGATCGGTCTGACCGGGGCAACGGCATCCGCAGTGCGGATCCCCGCGTGCGAGGCGGCACTTGTCGGGCGAACCCCCAGCGCCGATGTCATCGCCCATGCGGCGGCGTTCGCTCCCGAGGGCCTCGAGTTGCTGGACGACCTCCACGCCTCGACCGCATACCGAGGGCGGGTGGTGCGCGGCTTGACCGCACGAGCGATCACCCGCGCAGTGGCCTCCGCTCAGCACAAGGCTCGCTGATGCCTGGCGCCATCGTCCCATCGGATCTCGAGACGTTGCTGGTCGACGTCTCGGACGATGGGCATGTCGTCACCATCACGTTCAATCGGCCCGCCGCACGGAATGCGATCAGTCGCCAACTTGCCGCGGAATTGCTCATCGTCTGCGATGCCTTGAGTGAGGCAGATGCGGTCCGAGCGGTGGTCGTCACCGGCAGTGGCACACAGGCATTTTGCGCCGGTGCCGATCTTCGCGAACGCCACGGCCTCACCGCTGAGGAGCGTTCCGAGCACCTCACGTTGGTGGAGGGTGCGGTCGAGGCATTGGCCGCCCTACCGATGCCCACAATCGCCGCCATCCATGGCTATGCCCTGGCAGGTGGCACCGAGATCGCCATTGCTTGCGATCTTCGGGTCCTTTCGCGCGATGCGGTGATGGGCCTGCCGGAGGTGCGCGTCGGATTGTTCCCAGGTGCCGGTGGGGCGCATCGATTGCCGACCATCATCGGGATGGGGCGAGCCAAGGACTTGCTCCTCACCGGACGACATGTCACGGCGGACGAGGCCCTTTCCCTGGGTCTGGCGAATCGGGTCGTCGAGGCGGACGACGTGATGCCGACGGCGCAGGCGCTGGCGGTGGAGATCGCCGCGAACGCGCCGATCGCGGTGCGATTGCTGAAGCAGGCGATCCATCTCAGCACCGGCATGGACACGGCGTCGGCGCGCGGTCCGGTCACGGCACTGCGACGAGAACTCGATGCGACCGATGACTATGCCGAGGGCCTGCGCGCCTTCTCCGAGAAGCGCAAACCGACCTTCACCGGCCGCTAAGTGACCGCCACGGTGGTGAGGCTGGCGTAGCCCGCGAACGCGGCACCTATCGCGAAAAGCAGCAAGCAGATCGCGAAGAGCACCGTGCCGAATCCCGCATTGACCTGCTTGGGGTTCTTCGCCACATAGCGACCATGGAGCAACAGCAGCGCCGCGATCAGCGATCCTCCGGCGACCCCGAACCACAACAGCGATTGAAATGACACGTCCGGGCCTGCCTTTCTCGCCTCGATCCTCGGTCATGCGATTGTCGCCGTTCCGAGCACGTTCCGTCACCCTTCGACCGCAATGGTGACACCTTGCCCGGCGCAGGGTAGGCTGCTCCCATGGATAAGCAGGACCGCCAGCCCCGACCTTCGGCCGCCTCCGGCCGGCTTCCCCGCGGGAGCGCCGCGCGGCGCACCGTGCCGCCCGACACGTTTCGCTACACGCTCGCAAACCTCGAGGACGAGACGGGGATCGCCGGCAGGAACATTCGGTATTACATCAGCCAAGGACTGCTCCCCGCCGCGGAGGGGCGCGGGCCAAGTGCCACGTACACGCAGTCGCACCTCCTGCGGCTGCAAGCGATCGCTTTGATGCGGGATCAAGACCTTCCGCTCAAGACGATGAAAGAGCGATTGGCCGATCTCAGCGACGACCACATCAGGGTCATGCTCAACGTGGAGGCCGCGCCGGCAGAGGATCTCTGGCGGCGCATCGCGCTGCACCCTCGGCTTGAACTCCATGTGCGCGAGGAGGCAGGACGGGTGGACTACGATCTGCTCCGCCTCGTCGAACTGATCATCTCCGTCGTCCGCGATGAATCGAGCGAGGACACTGACAGGACCGCCCCGTGACCAAGGACCTGTGGATCCCTGACAACCCGGATGGAAGCGGATGGGCACCCGTCGATTGGGTGAGCGCCGCGCGCGGCAGCCGGTATCACTATCAGCACGGCCTCCCATGGGAGGAGGCAAACGCGCAGCGTCCTGCGTTCTACGAAGTGGTGACCCGTCTCGAATCGGCTGAGCTCGCGCCCCACGAGAATCGGTATTACGTCGGACGCGAAGAACTTGCGGACTTCCTCGCCGAGATCTCGCTGGCGGGAGGTGCCGAAGTCGTCTGGTCCGTGGCACCGTGCGCGTCACCGCCTGAGGCGAGCAACGTCCGATAGCGCATCGTCAAAGAGCCCGGCGGAAGATCCGCCGGGCTCTTCATGCTTACTCCGATGACTGAGCTCGGTTATGGGCGGAGCAGCGCCATGACCGAAGGCCCACCGACCGCGAGATCCGACGCAACCTTGCCGTTTTCGTCGACGAGAACCGCCGACGGGGTGCCGTTCGCGCCGAACTGGCTGCCGACGGAGAAGTTGCTGTCCAGAAGCATCGTCGAGGCGATGCCCATGGCCCGGTTCTCATCAACCGACCCGGTCGAGACAAGAATCAAGTTCGGGGCACCGGCCGGCTTGTC
>JAPOLF010000218.1 GCA_029977305.1 bacterium
CCCGCTTCGACCTCGCGGCCCTGCGCCGCGCCGGCAGCATCGACTACGACGTGAAGGCCAACTGGAAGGCGCTCATCGAGAACTACGAGGAGTGCTACCACTGCCCGGGCGTGCACCCGCAGCTGAACAAGATCACTCCGTACAACAACGGAGACTATCTCCCTTGGAAGGGTCCCTTTGTCGGCAGCTACATGGAGGTGCTGCCGGAGTTCGAGACGATGTCCCTGACCGGTGAATCTGCCGGCCGACCACCGATCGTCGGCATGACCCCCGAGGACGATCATCGCGTCTACTACTTCGTCATCTGGCCGAATCAGTTGTTGAGCCTCCATCCCGACTACCTGATGCTGCATTGGCTGACACCGCTTGAGCCGGGTCGCACCCTCGTGCGGTGCGAGTGGTACTTTGACCAAGAGGAGATGGCCAAGCCTAGCTTTGATCCAAGCGATGCGATTGAATTCTGGGACATGACCAACCGCCAGGATTGGCATGTCTGTGAGCTGCAGCAGCAGGGGACGCGATCCCGCGCCTACACCGCCGGTCGCTACTCCGCGATCGAGAGCAGTGTGCACGGATTCGATCTGATGGTTGCCGATCGCTATGCCGACGACGGGGTGATCACCACACAGTCGCGTATCAACAAGATGGCAAGCACCGACGCGTTGAAGAAGCGGGCACAGGGCGAGGCGGCTGACTAACTCGGGGGCATCCCCCGATCAAGCCCGCTCGGCGAAGATCGGTGCGCCATCGCAGAGGTTGCCGCGGTGGCCATCGGCCAGGCGTGCGTACACATGGGCGATCGACGCGGCGACCGATGGCCAGGAGAACCGCTCCACCGAAGGGCGCGCCTGTGCCGCCAATTGAGCACGGTACATGGGGTCGCCGAGGATGCGGGCAAAGGCGCTGGCGAAAGCCGAGGCATCGCCCCACGGCACGAGCAACCCCGAGACGTCCTCGTCGACCGTGAACTTGAGGCCCCCCACGCGCGAGGCCACCACCGGCGTTCCGCTCGCCAGCGCTTCGACGGCGACGAGCCCGAATGACTCGTACCTCGATGGCACCGCGACGAGATCCGCGGCGGAGTAGAGGACCGGCAACAGATTCTGCGGCTGCGACCCGATGAACCGGAACTGCTCGCGGATGCCCAGTGCCTCGGTCTGCCGCACCACCTCGGTGAGAGGCCCAACCGGTTGGCCGGTCTCGTCGAGGTCTCCGCCGATGAACACCACGGTCGCGGGAATGGCGTGGCGATCCCTCAACTGCGCGACTGCCTCGACCAAGGTCTCAATGCCTTTGATGGGGTCCACTCGGCCGCAGAAGAGGATGACCGGTTCCTCGGCCGAAAGGCCAAGCATGTCCCGGGCGGCCGCTCGATCATGCGGATGGAATAGGTCCAAATCGACTCCCGGCGGGATGGTGCACACCTTCTCGTTGGGGGTGCCCATGCGCCAGACCAGATCCGCCCGCTCATCGGGGTTGGCCGCGATGATGCTGTCGCTGAGCGTGAGAAGTTGCCGCTCGATCTTGCCGCGCAGATCCGTCTCTTGATGAATCGTGCCCGCAACGGCGTTCTTCATGTGCGCGGTGGTGTGGAACATCTGCACGAGCGGGGTGTCCCAGTAGCGCTTCACGAGATGGCCGACCCACCCGGAAAGCCAGTAATGCGCGTGCACGACGTCGTACCGCACCCCTTCGCGGAGGGAGTACAACGCCATGTTGGCGGCGAATTCGGGGAGGAGGTCGAAGAGGGCGTTCTTGTCGACCGGGGCAGCCGGACCAGCGGTGATCGCGATCACGTTGACGCCGGGACAGGGGGTGATGACTTCAGGGGTGTCGGGATCGGTGCGGCGGGTGAAGACATCGACGGGAACATCGAGATTCGCGAGGTTGCAAGCAAGTTCACGGACGTACACGTTCATCCCACCCGCGTCTTTGCCACCAAGAGTGGCGAGCGGGGAGGTGTGCACCGAGATCTCGGCGATGCGGCGGAGCGGACGATCGTTGTCGTAACCGAAAACGGTCGGTCCTGTGTACGGGGCTGGCGTCACTGCGGGTCCTTCGTGATGCAACAACGTTACGTGAACCGTGCCAGCCTAGTCTCATGGCTGCAAGGGAATGACGCGTTTCGGCGACTACACGTTCCCTCGCTGGGCGCCGAGACCGGGCTTCCCGGGGGCTCAGGACGCGTCAGGGCGGATCACCCCGTAGCCCTCAGCGCGCCGCTTGTAGACGACAGACACCTGCCCGTTGGCGTCGCTGTCGCGGAAGACGTAGAAGTCGTGCCCCAAAAGTTCGAGGTGCTCGATCGCCTCTTCGACATCCATCGGCTTGGCATCGACGTGCTTGACGCGGACGACCGTTTGCTCCTCACCCGCCTCGATCGCCTCCATCGGGCTCGGCGGCGCGAGGACGTTGGTGCCGCGGATCGTGGCGGTGGCCTCACCCCTGCGGCGGGATTGCTTGGAGTGCACCTTCCGAACCTGCTGGTCGAGTTTGCCCGCGGCGCGATCGATCGCGGCCTTGGCGTCACGGTCGAGTTCCTCTGCACGGACAACCGTCCCGCCGGAGCGGAGGGTGATCTGCGCAGTGACCCCGTCCGGGCCAGTCTTGGTTGGGACGTGCCGAAGTTCGACCCGGGCGCTATCGACGCTCGTCAGCAACTTCGACAGTCGGTCAAGGCGCTCCTCCGCGTACGTCTGAAGCTCAGGGGTGATGGTGATGCCATTGCCACGAACGAGGGTTTCCACGGATATGCCTTTCTCAACTGATGATCGCGGAATGCGTCGCAGGGATCGTGCCACGTGGTCCACCCGGAGTGAGGTGGCAGGGTGAAAGATGGTGCCCGCGGAGGGACTCGAACCCCCGACGCCCGCCTTAGGACGGCGGCGCTCTATCCACTGAGCTACGCGGGCAGTTGGCCCTCGAAAGGCTACCACAGGGGCAGGATCAGGACCGTCAGCATTGCCGCAGGCACGCGGACTATGCTAGATTCAGCGCTCGTCCGGGGAGTAGCGCAGTCCGG
The DNA here is from genome assembly GCA_029977305.1 of bacterium. GTDB lineage: Bacteria > Chloroflexota > Chloroflexia > Thermomicrobiales > UBA6265 > CADCWF01. The sequence continues at coordinate 3,023 of JAPOLF010000218.1, forward strand.
TTAGCGCGCAGCGTTCGGGACGCTGAGGTCGGAGGTTCGAATCCTCTCTCCCCGACCAAGACGGGAGCGGACTATCGCTCCCGTTTGTCATTCCCGGATTCCCGGGATTCCCCCATCCGCTGGAGGTGTGCGGTGACGGCTCAGCAACCCGACAACGGGACTGCAGCGCCCTCAGCGTCACCGTTTGCGGCCTTGCCCTCGGTGACCGCGGTCGCCGACGCGGCGATCCGGCGCGGTGCATCTGCCCGCGGCGAGGCACTCACACGGATCATCGCCCGGGAATTGGCGCGTCAGCGCGATGCGATCGCCGGTGGCGCGGCTGGGGATCGGGAGGAGATCACCGAACGGGTCATCCACGCGGTCCTCGCCCTCGATGTGCCACGTCTGCGCCCGTTGTTGAATGGCACGGGTGTGGTGATCCACACCAACCTCGGTCGGGCTCCGGTGAGCCCCGAAACTGCGGCGGCAATGGCCGATGCCGCGGCCAATGCCGTGGCGCTCGAGCTC
>JAPOLF010000219.1 GCA_029977305.1 bacterium
AGCAGTTTCGCCCCGACGACCCCGATCTCCGGCCGCTGTGCATGCTCCAGCATCGCCTCGATCCAGTCTGGACTGATCACCGTGATGTCATCGTTCAGCATCAACGTGTACGGCTCGGTGATGTGCGGTATCGCCGCATTGACCAGTGCCGAGAAATTGAACGGCTGCAGATCGATCGGCACGCGGACGATTCTCGGCTGGTCCTCCTGCAGCGTGGCGAGGTACTCCGCAACCTCGGTCCCGCCGGAATTGTCCAGAACGACGATCTGCAGGTTCTTGTGCGTCGTCTTCTCCAGCAGGTCAGTCATGCATGGCACCAAGAACTGCATCTTTCCGCCTGTCGGCATGACGATGCTCACGCCCGGTTCACCCTCGATCGCGTAGCGCACGCGCCACGTTTCCTCGGCGTTCCCCGATTCGACCTGTCCTGCGATGCCCCGCCGCGCCAGCGCCGACGCGATCGCCGCCTTCCCCTCTTCCCGGGCAAGATCGGAGCGCACAGGCATTTCCCCAAGCTTTGCCACAACAGAGACCAGCGGACGGGGCAGGTGCCGGATCTCTGTCGCCTGTTCGGTGGCGCGGAGCACTAGATCGTACTGGGCACCGTCAAGCGTTGATCCCGTCAACGCACCGAGGTCCCGCATCAGGTCCGCGCGGTAGAACACCGCCTCCCCGAAATAGTTCATCGAGAGCAGGAGGTCAGGCGACCAGTCTGGCTTGAAGAACGGATCCCAGCGCATCCCGATCTGCGTGTCGACCCGATCTTGATCCGTGTAAAGGAGCATCGCCGCCGGGTTGCCCTTGATGTCCAAGGCGATGTCCGCCAACGCATCCGGCTGCAATCGCGCCGACGTCTCGAACATCACGACCCAGTCGCCCTTCACCGCGCCCAGCGCGGCGTTGACCAGCGCGATCGCGTCATCCCCGGCATCCACTGGCGCGTAGCCGATGCGCGAGTCTTGCTGAATGTGATCTTTCACCCATGTGTGCACGTCGTCCCTCGCGCTGGTGCTCACCGGGAGCAACAGACGCCAGTTGGGGTAGAGCTGGGTGCGCAGACTCGCGACGAGGTCCTGAACGTCGGTCAATGCCGCACTGGTGATGGGCACGATCACATCGAACGATGGCAGATCGGTTGCGGTCAGCACGCGCGCGGAGAGCTCCGTCATTTGGGTGGATGACTTCGCGTTCTTGTCGAGCCATGCCCCGTACTGCTCGGTGAGTGCCGGGACTTCGCCGTGGGCTGGTGCCGAGGCGTCGATCAGGAAGGGGATGACCAACTCCGCCTCCTGCCCATCCTGCGCGATCGCACGCACCCGAAGCTCATGATCACCATCGGCCAAGTGGTTGACATTCAAGATGCTGCTGAAGCCGCTGTGGTCGACATTCGGGTAAAACGGGTACGAGCGCGACACATCGGGCCGCAGTGCTCCGTAGGCGAGTGCCTGCTGCGGTTCCCCATCGAGATACGCCTCGATGTGGTCCATGCCGAACGGGGAGATCGCCCACCCGGCGAGGAAGAGACGGTCCCGCGCCCGCAGCCGCGTGTTCGGCGCCGGTCGGTCCATCCGCATCAGCACCCGGCCAGTGCTGAACGCCGTGGAGTCAAGTTCGAAGTTCGCCGTGATCCGCGCCACCTTGCCGTCGTTTGCGGTGATCCGAATCTCGAGCTGGTGCGGACCATCCTCAAAGTCGTGCATGGGGATCCCGCCGGTGAACCCGCAGTTCTCGGCATCGGGGAATCCCGGGTAGAGCGCGGCGACATCGGGCCGCGGCTCGCCAAAGGAGATGATGCCCGAGGGTTGATCGTCGATGAAGGTCTCCACCGACGCGATGCCCACCTGAGACATTGCCCACCCGAGGATCGGCAGCATTTGATCCGTCACCACGCCGGGCTCTCGGCTCGGGCTTTCCACCCGACCCAAGATCGGTTGCTGTTGTGCGGCCGGCGCCGGCGGACTGGCTGGAATCTCAGCTGATTCGGCATCGGCTGCAGGCGGAGTCGCAGGGGGGGCGAGGTCGACGGTTCGCTCCGGGACGATGCCCCCGAGTCGCACCACTTCGCGCTCCAGCGCCTCGGCACGCTCAGCCAGCATCCGTGCCTTGAGTTCGGCTTCCTCCACCCGGACGTTCAGCACGATGTTGTTGCGCATCAGGATTGAGGTCTGGCGCGCCCGCTCATGCAACAACCGATCAGCCAACCGGTCACCCTCATCCGCCACGACGCCCGCCAGCAACGGCGAGAACGAGATCTGCATCGGGTACCGGGCCGGATAGACAAACGTGATCAGTCCATCCTCGGTGTAGTAATCGAAATCATCGGGTCGCACCCGTGGCCGCCACCGCTCCTCGTACACCCCGCGATTTTCCCGCTCCTGCGGCGCCCGCAGGTCACGCGATGCCGACTCCATGTGGTAGATCACGCTGTCGGCGCAGTAATGGATCTCGTACCCCGCCTCCCCGAGACGCAAGCAGAGATCGACATCCTCCCAGCCATTGATGAAGGTCCGATCGAACCCGCCCATCTCGTTCCACGCCGCCCGGTCCACCAGCAAACACGCGGCGGTGACCGCCTGATAGCGCCGGGACACACAGGTTGCCGGATGGTCGGCCGGGAACCCCGCGTAGATGTGATGCGGATAGCGATCCACCCCGAACACCACCCCTGCATGCTGGATCGTGTTGTTCGGGAACAACAACTTGGTGCCGACGATCGCCGCCTGCGGATGCGCATCGGCATAGGCGACCAAGGTGTTGAACCACCCCTGCACCGGGATCGTGTCGTTGTTCAGGAAGATGATGTACTCACCCTGCGACGCCGACGCGCCAGCATTGCATGCACCGGCGAATCCCACCGCCCGGTCATTCCGGACAACCCGAATCTGTTCCCCGTACGCGGCGAGCAATTCCGGTGTGAGATCCGATGACCCGTCGTCGACAACGATGATTTCGCGCCCGGTGATCAAGTCCCGCTCCGCGAGCAGGGCATTGAGGCACTGCCGCGTCAGCGTCGCCTTGTTGTGCACCGGGATGATGATCGATGCCATCGTCGCGCGGCGCGGCGGCAACGCGGTCTCCGGCGGCGGGGTCGAAGCGGGTGAGTCACTCATCAAGGGGTTGCGCCTGTCACATCTTGCCGAGGACGAAGTTGTCCGATCGCTCGTCCGCCATCCAGCCGGCGAGCGTGAACCCGTTGCGATCCTTGTCGGTCATCAGTTCCGTCGTCAGGGCGATCCGATCAAAATGCGCCCGCAGCGTCGGGTCACACAGCGACCAATCCAAATCCGGCGCGAGCGGCGAGATCCCCGCTTCGCACCCCGGGCTGTACTCCCCGGAGCAGAAATACTCGATCACCGTCTCCGCCAGAAAGAAGTTGCCATGCGCGAAACCCGGGGGAACCCAGATCCACTCACCATGGTCCTCGTCGCCGCGGTTCGGCATGTCGTAGGCGATGATCTTCCCCTCGGTCGGCGATCCCTTCCG
>JAPOLF010000021.1:0-258 GCA_029977305.1 bacterium
CCGTGACCTGCGATCGCCATCCACCGGCCACCCGCTGGGCCGCTCGTTGGAGGCGCTGGTGCTCGGGCGAGACGAACCCGCCGTTCGGGGTGGTGGCTCCCATGGGGCGCATCATCTGGCCCTGGCGCGGGGAGGCAACCGTAGCCGTGAGCTGGGCGACGCGTTGCTTCACCCTCGAGTCACGATACGCCCAGAGCAACCCGACCACGATGCCGACGTGGAGGATCAGGATCAACCCGGAGATGGCTGGCTCGCCAC
>JAPOLF010000021.1:268-15291 GCA_029977305.1 bacterium
AAATACATCTGACGCCAGTCGCCGTTCATGCCTGAGGTGAAGTCGAGAAGCGGGTAGAGGATCAGCGCGTTCAGCAGCGACACATAGACGAACTGGATGAGTAGCTCATTGAATGCAGCTCGCATCGGCGGCTTGCGCAAGAAGACGACAGCCAAGGCGATCGCCGCAAGTCCGATGTTCACCAAGGTGCCAGCTGAGGCGATCAGGATTTGCTGCGCCTCGCTGAACTGACGGGGATCGTAGGACCCCCCCCCGGCGAAGCCGTAGTAGCCGTAATCCAGCACCTGCCCGCCCATCAGCCAGATGGCGATGGCGTGGCCGAGTTCGTGCAGGATCACCGCGATCGGCATCAGCACGAAGAACGCCGCCTGGTCGATCAGCGACTTGTCCTCGTGGGTGAACCGCAGGTCCCACGTGCCGGACCAATTGCGCAGGATCTTCACGACGGTGACGACGCTCAGCACGCCGTAGAGCATCAGGAAGATGGACGAGTCGAATCCCATCATCAGGAGACACCTTGCACGCGCGGCAGGCCGATCGGCGTGGCCATCGCACCGGAGCGCTTGGCCAGCACCACGAGCGTGAGCGCGGTCGCGATCGCCATCACCCCGCCAAGTATGACCGCCATCGGCGCACCGAGCGCATCCGATGCCACACCGGCGATGAACGCCCCTATCGGCGTCGATCCGGCGAAGACCGTCATGTAGATGCTCATCACCCGACCGCGCAGAGGTTGTGGCGTGCTGGTCTGCACGGTGGAGTTCGCGGTGGCCATGGTGGTGGTCATGCAGAAGCCAACGCCGGCGATCGCAATGAGGGCGATCGCGATCGGAAGATGCTCGGCTGCGGCGATACCGAGGACGATCAGCATCACCCCGAGCAGGAATGCCATCGTGAGCATCTTTCGCATGCTGGGAGACTTGCCGGTGAAGGCGAGCAGCAGCGCCCCAATCAGTGCGCCGCTCCCCAGGGCAGACATCATCACCCCGAAGCCACCGGGCCCGATCTCGAGATCATTGCGTGCCAAGAGCGGCACCCAGATCGTGAAGTTCAACGAGAAGATGGAGATGAACCCGACCAGCATGATGGTGAGGCGGACCACTGGGGACGAGCGCACCTGCGCGAATCCTTCCGCCAGTCGGTGCAACACCGAACTGCCATCATAGGCGCGGGTGGGGGCGCCGGTGGTGTGCATCAACCCGAGGCCGATCACGACCGGGAAGTAGGTGATCGCATTGATCGCGAAGCACGGAGCCGCGCCCAGCGTGGAGAGCAGGATCCCGGCGATGGCGGGGCCGACCACCCGCGACGTGTTGAAGAGCGCGGAGTTGAGCGCGACGGCGTTGAGGGTGTCATCAACGCCCACCATGTCCGTCACAAATGCTTGGCGTGCGGGCATGTCGAAGGCGTTGACGATCCCGAAGAGCAGTGCCGCGGTCCAGATCTGCCACAGCTCGACACGATCGGTGGCGACGAGGATTGCCAGCACCGAGGTGATCACGCCGATCATCCCTTGCGTCACCATCAGGAGGCGGCGCTTCGGATACCGGTCGACGATCACCCCTGCTGGGATTCCGAGCACAAGCGTCGGGCCGAATTGGAGCATCCCGGTGATGCCGAGCAGGAGCGGAGAGTCGGTCAGCGTGAGCACCAGCCAACTCTGCGCGAGCGATTGCAGCCAGGTCCCGGTGAGTGAGAAGAGTTGGGTTGCCCAGAAGATCCGGTAGTCGCGATGGCTGAACGCGCGCAACCCGTTCGGCAGGCGTCGATGGCGCAGATGGGTGCTCGTCTGTGCGCCAGAAGGGGTTGACACCGCAAGGGTCCTCGCGATCGTTGATGTTGCCTGCGGGGATTGTCGCAGGTTCCTCTTCAGGCCCTGGATGCAAAGAGGCCGGGCGCCATCAGCACCCGGCCTCTTCGTCCCCAAGGGTTGATCACCTCAACGGTGACCTGCGCCATCCCGGTGTCTTACCAGAGTCGGGTCGCTCCGTAGTAGCGTGACCCGTAGTAGTCGGAGTTCAGATCCGTCACGACGACGCCCGTTTCCTCGTTCTCGGCGTGAACGAACTGCCCACCACCGATGTAGATACCCACGTGGGAGAGACCGGCGCGGAAGGTGTCACCGAAGAAGACCAGATCCCCCGGCTGCAGCTCATCCATGCTAACGGAGTGGCCCATGCCGATCTGGGTGAACATGTCATGGGTGATGTCGATGCCCATCGTGTTCTGGAAGACGAACATCGTGAACCCGGAGCAGTCGAATGCGTTCGGGCCTTCGCCAGCGTAGACGTACGGGTAACCGACGTACTGCATCGCGAAGTCGACGATGTACTGCCCACCGCCCGATTCGACGTTTCCACGACCATTGCCACGGTCGTTGCGGCCGTTGCCGCGATCTCCACCGCCGCCGCCATTGTCAGACGGCTCATCGACAACCGGGGGCTCGAACGCAACGAATGATGCGTGGACGAAGGCAGGCGAGCCACCGCAGGAAACCGGCTGCCACTCACCGACCGGATCACCGATGATGCCGACCCAATCGCCATCGTTCAGGCGACCGACCACATTGGCATCGAACGACGCGCCATCGCGGCAGACCGCACCATCGCCGCGGGTGCCCGCGACCCAGCCATCAGCGTAAACGTTGGAGGCGTCATAGTCGTAGGCCGAAGCCCAATCAGGGGTGTACTCCTCGGCCGGGGCCTCTTCGTAAACCGGATCCTCGACGTACACCTCTTCAGCAGGTGCTTCATCGGCAACGGCGCTCTCGTCGCCGTAGAGCTCAGCCTCAGGCAGGTAGCCGCCGGCATCGACCTCGTACCACGCCAGCCCTTCGGAGTCGTAGTAGGGGCCGCTCAACACGGTCACCCAGGCACCACCACCCAATTCGGCAACAACCGACGAACCGTAACCCGGCTCACTGCGGACGAGTCCGCTGCCGCCGGTGGTTGCGCCTTGGCCAGACCAGAGCTCAGCGGCAGCGCCGCGAGCACCCATCGTCATGATGAGTGCGAAGAGTGCAATGGCGGTCGCGAGGCGACGCATTGCCATGGAGTGCTTGAACAAGACCCTTCCCTCCCAGTGTTTCCCGATCAAGCAGCCCTTCTTGATCGGCCCGCAGGTGGCGGGGTGTGTGAACCTGTTTCCTCCAGTGCTGACCGGACATACATCCGCGCACATGCCGCAGGTCGTGTCCATCCACACGAGTGCGGGTTTTCGAAGAACCGCCCGACCCCCATTCCAGGTCGCCGGTTCGAGAATCGCGCATCAATGGGCCGACATGTCGACCCGAGATCCACCGAAGCGCCTCAACGCCGTTTCGGTTTTGCTCACCGTACCAACCTCAGGCCCGGCCTGTCAAGCAGATTTCCGCGTGCTTACGCACAAAAACGTTCGTACGAGACTCAGCAATCCGGTCGAATTCACCGTTATGTCTGCTAGTGGTCCGCTTGCCGACGAGGCTTCGCAGCTGCCCCTGCGGACTCCCCGGATTCGCGTTCGCGACGCTGACTGGCGATCAGATCAAGCTCTTGCTGGGCCTGCTCGAGGCGGAGACGGACCCGCTGCTCCTCGCGCAGCCAAAGATCCCGCCGCACCGAGCCGTCGGCGATGCGCAGCTCATCGAGTTGGGTCGTGAACGAGGAAATCCGGAACCCGAGATCGCGGTGCCCCTCGATGAGCTCGTCAATTCGGTCAGTGAGGCGGTCAAATCGTTGTTCCGACGAGGATTTCGTGTCCGCGATCCGGCCATCAAGCTCCTGCCGGCTGTCCTCCAACCGGTCGATCATCGTCTCGTGGCGCTCAATCGCTTGGGTGTTCACCTTCGCGATCTCGCCACGGAGCACCGCCTGCTGGTTCCGGAGATCCTCGAGGTCGGTATCTACATGAGCCACGGAGCGGCGGGTGTCGTCGGCCAATTCGAACAAATGTCCGAGATCGGAGCGGAGTTCGTCGATGCGGGAGCCAAGGGCGTCCCCGATCTGGCTGACATCAGCCACCCGCCGCCGACCGTCTTGGTCAACGATCTTGATCGTGTCCTCAGCCCGCATGATCTCCCGGCGGATCTCGTCCATCTCGGTGCGGACGACCTCAATCCCATCGCGCAACTGGTGAGAGACCACGGTGCCGCGATCGATCAGCGCGGCGATGTGTTCGATCCGGGCGTCGACTTCCTCGTTTCGCTGCCGAACCATGGCGTATTCGTCGCCCTTGGAGCGGGAGGTCTCGAGCACCTCGTTGACATGGGCTTGCAGATTGCGGATGGGGCGGGCGACATCGTCAATGCGCGTCTCGAGGTCGACGATCTGCTCGCGGGTGCGGGCCTCGTCGAGCGCACGTGCCTGCAGCGCCTGCGCGACATCCTGCTTGAACTGCTCGATCGCCATTCGGTTCTGAACGATCCCCGCCTCATATTGGCGGGTGATCTCCTCTTCCCGGCTCTGCCGACCGAGGAGTTCCCGCACAAACTGGCGGAGTTCGTCGATCTGGTCCTGCAGCGCAAGAATCCGCGCCTCGTCTCGTCGGCGGTCGTCTTCCATGCGGTAGGACGCGGGAGAGAGCGGGGAGGGGGGTTGGTTTCGCGGTGTGCTCATGGCGCCTCCTCGTCCACCGCGCGGTCTGGTGCGGTGCCATCGAGGACACGGACGACGGCCGCCACACTCCGCGCGAGTGCACGTACATCGTAGCCGCCCTCGAGAACCATGACGACCTTCCCGGTAGCGCATTCGTCCGCTATTTGGACGATGCGGTGCGCAATATCCGCAAAGCCCTGCTCGCTCAGGACGAAATTGCCCAGCGGATCGCGGGCGTGGCCGTCGAACCCCGCCGAGACCACGATGAACTCCGGGGCGTAGGCGCGCAGCGCGGGCACCACCTCCCCATCCAACGCCGCGAGGTAAGCGCGGTCATCGGTCCCGGCGGGGAGCGGCACGTTCAAGGTGAAGCCTTCCCCTTTCCCTGCGCCGCGCTCCTCGCGCAGACCGGTGCCCGGGTACCACGGGGATTCATGCAGGGAGGCGAAGAAGATGTCGTCTCGTTCCCAGAACGCCTCCTGCGTGCCGTTCCCGTGGTGCACGTCGAAGTCGACCACCGCCACCCGCTCGGCTCCGCGGTGACGGGCGTGGGCGGCGGCGATGGCGGCGTTGTTGAGCAGGCAGAACCCCATCGCCTTGGTGGGCGTGGCGTGGTGTCCCGGCGGCCGAACCAGTGCAAACGCGGACGGCGCCTCCCCGTCGATGACCGCATCAACCGCACGGGTGGCGGCCCCGGCGGCAAACAGGGCGGTCTCCCACCCATCCGGGGTCATGATGGTGTCGCCATCGAGCGGACCACCGCCGGCCATCCAGAGCGCCTCGAGATCATCCAAGTACCCGAGGTCGTGCACGCGCAGCACCGCCTCGTAGCCCGAGGGGCCGAAGGTGAGGTCAGGGCGATCGCGCAGCAGGCCGGAGCGCGCAAGTTCCGCCTCGATGGCGCGAATCCGGCCGGGATGCTCCGGATGATTGCCGGTGTCGTGTCCCTCGAAGCGGGGACTGCGCAGCAGGGCGGTCTTGGTCATGAGGGCATCGGGGGGGTGCTCCTGGTGTCGGAGGACGAAACGCGGGCCTTCGGGGTCCAGAGTGGGATGGGCCGATCGGTGCCAGCCATGAGATAGACGACCGCCCCGACGATCGGGATCGCCAGCACGATCAACCACCACGCGATGGGGTTCCCGCCGCGCACCACCGTGCGGCGAGAGAGATCGCGCAGGGCGATGACGATAAGCCCGTAGTGCAGAACCATCCAGAGCAGGATCGCGACGACGAGCAACACATGACCGAGGCTCATCGAGAATCCTCTGGGCGGGCAGATGCGGGATGTCGTGGGTGGTGTGCCATGGCTGGTAGTGTAGTCGCCGCGCCAGATCGCGGGCGCGGGGCGGAGGGCGCGTGAGCACCGGACAATCCGACATCGCAGCGGTGTCCACCGCGGAAGGCCTCCCCCCGACCGGGAATCCGCGCACACGCGGAGTGGTTGGCCGTTATGCGGTCTACGCCGCCTTGGCCGACGTCAGCCTGACCGGCGGCATCTGGATGCTTTATCTGCAGCATCGCGGATTCTCGCTCGGGCAGATCGGGTTGGCAGAGGCCGCGTTCCACCTGGCTCCGGTGGTGTTCGAACTGCCGTCGGGGTCCTTCGCCGATGTGCTGGGCCGGAAGTGGTCGTTGGCGATCGGTCCGGCGCTGGCCGCGGTGGCAATGCTCCTGATGCTGCGCGTCGATTCGGTGTGGCTGATGGTGGTTGCCATGTTCATCAATGGGTCCGCCTATGCGTTTCGCTCCGGTGCGGGGCAGGCCTATCTCTACGACACGCTGAAGGCCGACGGGCGCTCGGGCATTTTCACGAAGATCATGGGGCGGCTCTTCTCGTTGATGTACCTGATCATCGCGCTGACCACCTGGTTGGGTGGGGTGATGGCGGAGCGCTCTTTCGCTTGGCCGTATGCGCTCGGCGCGGCGATCGCCATCTTCGCTGCGGTGTGGGCCGCCTTGTTGCCGGAGCCCGCTCGGGAACGGTCCGAGCATCGCAGCATCGTGCGCACCATCGGGGAAGCGACCGTTGTCTTGCGGACGCACCCGGAATTGCGCGGGCTGACCGCGTTCGGCACCGCGCTCGCCACGGCGATGACCTTGATCTCCCTCTACTCGCAGGTGATCTATGCCGATCGCGGGCTCGACACCGGGACCATCGGATTCATCATCGGCATCGTCTTCCTCTTCACGGCATCGGGCACATGGTTGGCAGCTCGTATCTCGGGGAGGGTGTCGTTCGCCCGGTGGGCCGCGCCGACGGTGCTGTTGGTCGCGATCCTCGGTGTCTGCATGGCTCGGCTGCCCTTCGTGGTGCTGATCCCCCTCTACTTCCTCACCGAGTTCGTGCTTGGTGTGCTCGAGACCATGTTTTCCAACCGCTTCAATCAGGACACGCCCTCGGAGCAGCGGGCCACGGTGCTCTCGATCCAGGGATTCCTGTTCTCCCTGACGATGATCTGGGCGTTCCCGCTCTTCGGGTTCGCGGCCGAGCGCATCGGGTGGACCCTACCCTTCGTGGTGTCGGGTGGGGTGTTGATCGCCGCATGGATGTTCTGGCTTTCGCAGACGCGCCTCTCCCGCCCTCCGCGGAGTCAAGCGGCATGACCGCGCCCAACGTGCGCCTCGTCCCCGCCGACGAGATCCCGAGATTTCTCGCGTGGCTGGGAGACACTCCCGAGTCGGCGATGAGCCATCACCGCGTCGCGCGCGACCTTGGTGTCGCCCGCGTGATCGGAGCGCCGGGGGAGTACCGGGCGGCGGTCGTGCAAGGGGCGTTATGGCCGGACGAACCCGTCGCTTTCGGCTCGGAAGCGCTCGAGGTGTGGGGCATTTTGGAGGAGACCCCCGGATGGACAGCCGTGAACGCTTCCACCGAGATCGCCCCGGAGATTGGGAGACTCCTCGGGCGTCAACGCGGCGTCGAGGTGTCCTTCGGTCCGGAGCACTACTTCGTGCGAGTGCCGGGCTCCGCGTTGCCTCTTGTGGAGCATGGCGCACGCATCCTCGATCGCGCAGATCTCGCCCTGATGATCGACGCGACCACCGCGTTGGCGATGGATGGCTGGCGGTTCGGCACCGCCGAAGCGCTCCTCGTGCAGGGCATCGTGGCGGGGGTGGTGGTTGACGCCATGCTGGTCGCGGTGGCGTTCACCAGTGCGATCACTCCCCTCCACGCGGAGATCGGTGTGGTCACCCGCGATGAACATCAACGGAAGGGATTCGCCACCCATGCCGCCGCCGTGGTGATCTCTGAGGTCGAGGCGCGCCGGCGCATCCCGGTGTGGAGCACGGCGGCGGACAACGCTGCGTCGTTGGCCATCGCTCGTCGACTTGGGTTCCGCGAAATTGGTCGCCGCGTCTTCGTGAACCGGTGCCCCGCAGTTGATGGCACGCAGATTGGGGATGCATGATCGCGTGTGGAGGAACGGTGGCTGCCGGGAGTCCTTGCGCGAGTAGCACGTGAAGAAGAGAGGAGTGCTCGAATGACAGATCAGCGGATGACGCGACGAGCGGCAGTGGTGGGCGGCGTGGTCGCCGTGGCTGGGGCGATGGTGTTCTCGGCGCGCTCACAGGCGGAAATGGCGCACACGGAGATCGCGGTCGGCGGTGCGGTGGCCTCGCCGACGACCTTCACCGTGGAGGATTTGGCGGCGCTCCCGCAGCATGAGATGAAGATCTCGTGGGAAGACTATGAGGACGGCGCCGAGAAGACGTTCACCGGCCCCTTGCTCTGGGACGTGCTCGCGGCGACGTCGCCGAACATCGATCCGGGTCAGGAAGACGTTGGCGCGATGCTCTACCTCGTTGTCGAGGGGTATGACGGTTACGCCATTCTGATGTCATGGGGCGAGATTTCCCCGGACTTCGGTAATGCCGAGGCTATCCTCGCGATCGCCGAGAACGGCGCTCCGCTCGCTGAGAAACTGCAACCTGCATGGCTGGTGGTGGGCGGTGACGCGTTGAAGGGCCGCTCGGTCTTCGGAGTGGTCAAGATCACCGTCGCCGAGGCCGATGCTGCCGATTCCTAGCCCAGAGCGAACATCACCTTCCATCGAAGACGGCCCCTCCTGTGCAGGGGCCGTCAGTGTGTCACGACGAAGGTGACCACTCCGTCGCCTCGGGGAGTGTTCCCGGACGGATGCGTTTCCAACTCACCACTGCCCCAATCCCAATCCCCACGAGCGGCAGCAATCCGATCAGCCACATCGGGAGGGGGGTCGGGCCGGGTCGCTCGCCCACGGTGAATGGGCCGATCGTTCCGCGCCCCTCTACCTCCGGCCCGGTGATGACGAGATCGATCGTCCACTCGCCCGCTTCGGGCAAGGCGATCAAGTCGAAGCCCCAGTAGTCGCGCATGCGGGGATGGCGGCCGACGATGCCGTTGTGCTCCACGAAAGGGCCTCCCGGGCTGTGGAAGATTGCAGTGGCCTCCTTGCCCGTGATGCCACCCTCGGGCATCAACGTGATGTCCAATGACTGCTCAGCCAGCGGCGGCCACTGCGAAAACCCCACTTCGACGAGATAGGGCCCGACGGTGACCAGTTCATGATGGGGGTCGGCCTCATGGGCGAACACCATCGACGGGAGCATCGCCACCATGGCGACGATCAGCAGTGCCCACAGCCTCACGCTGGTTGGTCTCCGCGCGTGGCGATGTCGGGGATGCGCCGGAGGACGATTCCAAGGTTCCAACCGAACCATCCGACGAGCGCCCCGATGAGCGCACACAGGGCGACCGTCGGCCACCGCGACGCGGCGATGTTCGGCGCGAGGTCTCCCCAGATCTCCGCAGGCAAGTTGTTCTCGAAGTAGTTGAGGTAGATCCCGGGAATCGGCTGTGCCGCGACGATGATCACCGCGGTGATCGCCCCCGCAGCCATCGCCGCAACGCGCAGTGACCAACGCTGCCGCCGGGCCACCCAGAAGATCGCCTCCACGGCCAGCGAAGCGAGAACGAGGAAAACGGGAAGGAATCCGGGTACCGCTGGGTAGCCGGTGACCGTGTCTCGCACGAAGAGCCCAATCGAGGATGCATATTCGCGGGTGACCCATGGAACGAACACCCACGTCAGCCCGAGGAGGGCGGTGTAAACCACGCCGGTGACGAGGGTCGCCCCCGGCACCCGTGCGATCGACGTCACCATGGTCATCATCGTCGCGAAGATGAGGGTCGTGGCGATGCCCGGCCAGAGGAACACCGAAACGAACAGCGAATGCGCCTCAACTGCGGTCGGCGTGAGGAAGCTGTACAGGATTGAGGCCGCGAGTCCGAGCACAATGACTGCCAGCCATGGCGATGAACCGGAGCGCACCGCTCGCCGCACATCACCGCTCATTGCCACCAACGCCCCGGCCATGATCATGAAAATCGAGAGGATCAGTCCGACGTGCGGTGGCGAGATCAGCGTGACATCGAAGCCGTAGAGGTCGTGCCACCATTGGTCGAAGATCCCGCCGTAGAGAAGAAATGCGACCGCCGCAAATCCGCCGATCAGATAGCCGATCGGCGCCCGATACCTGCCCCAGAGGATGGGTGTGGTCTGGTTCATGACCCGCGTGTCGCCGCGTCGTGCGGCCGCGGTGCAGACCAAGGTCACCACCAGACACGTGAGTCCCGCGACGCCAATTCCGCTGTAGAGCATCAGATGTGGCGCGGTGAAGAAAGTGTCCGGGCCGACGTCGGTGTGCCATTGCACGTCCCACGAAAACCCCAAGTAGGACATCAGCACGCCGACCATGAAGGGAACACTCGCCCAACGCGTTGCGACGAGGGCGACAGACTCCGCCTGCGAGGACGGGAGATGCAGGTCAATCGCCGAGGGACTTGGTGATGCCGTATGCGTTGCCATAAATGCCTCACAACATCGGTGCCCGGCGTGTTACTCGCCGGTGGTGAAGAATCGAGCGTCCGCCGAGGCGGTGAACGGCGCAAAGGGAAGAAACCGCACCAGCGTCGGCATCTTTTCCCCTGGAATGTCAAACGCAACCCACCCGTCTCGGGTCGCTCCCGGACCATAGCTGCCAGACGCATCCGGGCGCGGCGGGGTGATCGTGATCATGTCGGGGATCGGCGTGCCTTCGGTGTCGGTGAGCACGAACGCATTCGCCGGTAGCGTAGTGAGAATCGGCTCCGGCGAATTGTTCGTGATGGCAAATCGCAGCGCCACCCACACGCTTCCGTCGGACTCTCCGACGGCGTCTTCGGGACCGAGCGCCCCGGTGCGGTAGTCCACGATGTCGAACACGGCTGCACCCGTGATCACGTCGAGGAGGGTAAGAGCCCAGTCTGTCGTGACCACGAGGTCCCCGATACCGGCAGGAGCTGCGGCCGATGCACCAACCGTGTTCGGCGCTTGTGGTGCCGCCACCGGCACTACGGTGCTGTCATCAAGACGGAGGTACCGCACCGCCCAATCTCCTCCAAGACCGGATGGGTCGCTGATCAGGATGCGGCCGAGCTCGTCCACGCCGGAACTGAAGACGACGTTCCCCTCGGTGCCCTCACCGGGTTGCAGCGTGATGTCGAGCACGGGATCTGGCGGACGGCTGTCGAGATACCGTCGCACGATCCCGGTGGATCCGGTCAGCGCGAAGTCGTCATTGCCCACATGAACGGGGACGGGTGCCCGATTCACGACCCGAAGGGAGACCACTACTGGTGTCAGCGTCTCGAGCAGTGGCTGATTGAACGGACTCGCCGCCATGAGTGCGGCATCGGCATCCGGCCCTGTCAGTACCTGGAGCACGGTGATTTCCAGCGGGCCGACCGTCGTGGCGCCGAAGGTGACGGCTTGATCAGGGGTCAACCCGCTCAGCGTCGCAGGTGTCGGCGTGCCGGATTGGGCAATAAGGGGGAGCGTCATGGAGCGTGCCTCACGGGTGGGCCAATTGGTGACCATGGGAAGTGTAGTGACTTGGGGACGCGTTGTGTATGTCGCGGCTTACCCCGCGACGACCGTCCACGTCGTCGATGCAGCCTGCTGGAGATGCTTGTCCATTTCGGACAACGTGCCGGGATCGAACGGATTCGCCTCCCCGGTCAGGTCTTGCCCGTACTCGCCCCATTCGTCGAGGATGCGCCAGCCGTGGAACGTGAGCAGATGCTCGAGTTCCCAGGGCGTGATCCAATTCACTTCGTCCGGTTGGTCTGGCAGGTGCCGTTCCCACGATGCCCGATAGATCGGCGACAGAGCCCCAGGCACGCTTGCGAGCAGCCTCCCCCCCGGTCGCAACACCCGTCGGAACGTCCGCAAAGCGCCCGGCACGTCGGGCGTGAACTGGAGTGAGACGCGCGCGAGGATCGCATGGAAGACCGCGAGGGTCTCCCCGGGCTCCGCGAGATCAGCGACCCGCCACGTGACCGGAGCATCGGGATGCGCCTCGCGGGCGCGACGAATCATCTCCGGTGAGATATCGACCGCGGTGACCCGCATGCCGCGCTCGGCGAGCGCAACCGCCCACTGACCCGTGCCGCATCCGGCATCCAGCACCCGCATCCCGGGTTCCAGGCGGAGGGCGGCGACCACACGATCAAGTTCCCGGGCACGCTCCGGCGTGGCAGCGTTCTCGCGGGCAGAGGCCTCCCAGCGGGCGGAGCGTTCATCCCAGCGTTGGCGGACGCGATCACGCCAGGCGGTGTCGTCCCGATCGGTCGGCATCGCGGTCAGGTTGACTGCGACCCGAGCGTCGCGGCGATGTGGTCGGCGGTGCGAAGCGCGAGGGCAGCGACGGTGTTGGTCGGGTTGGCGGTGCCGGTGGTCGGGAAGAGCCCCGCCCCGGCGAGGAAGAGATTCGGGTGATCATGCGTGCGGCCGAAGGAGTCGGTGACCGAGGTCTTGGGATCGTCGCCCATGCGGTGGGTGCCCATGAGATGCCCCGCACCCTGCCACTGCGGGAGATGTTGGCGCTTGGTCACGCCGAGCGCGTCGAAGATCTTGTCATGCGTCTCGATCGCTGCATCGAGCCCCTTCTGGGTGTAGTCATCGATGCCGAAGGTGAGTTGCGGACGCGGGATCCCCAGTGCATCGAACTCCGTCGCCGATGGCACGATGCGATGGGAGGGATCGGGCAACTGCTCACACAGACTGCCGACGCGAATCTGGTTCGGCATCGTCCCGTAGATGGTGTCCCACACGGCCTGACCGGAGTCGCCATTCTTGATCGCCTGCTCCGCCCACCCGACCGGACCGAGCCCCATCCACGACCAGCCGTCGTTGCCGATCTCGATGCGATACGCACTCCGTTCGCTCTGGAAGTCTCCGCCGCGAAGGTTCTCGATGCCTGAGGTCGCGAGCGGAGATCGATAGGGATACATAGGCTTGGCGGAGACGGCCAGTGAGAGGCGGATTGGGTGGTCAGCGAGGTTGCGGCCGACTTGATCGCTGGAGTTCGCGACCCCGCCAGGGAGCGCATCGGAGGTCGACATGAGCAGCAGCTTGGACGTCTCGATCGCGTTCGCGGCGATGATAAAGACTTTCGCGGTGACGATCCCGGCGGTGCCATCGGGTTTGACGTAGGTCACCCCACTTACCGCACCCGAGGCGTCCACTGCCACGTTGACGACCACCGCCTCGGCCATCACGATCGCGCCGGCCTCCGCCGCGAGACCCAGGTGGATCGTCGCGTCGTACTTGGCGCCGATCGGGCAGATTGGGATGCACATCGCATTGCCGCAGCATGCCGGTCGCCCGTTGTTGGGCTGCGAGTTGCGCGCCTGCGGCGTCGGGGAGACCTTGAGGCCGATGGGATCGCAGGCAGCGGCGAATTCCTTGTCGCCGTACGTCATCGGGATGCCGGGCAGCGGGTAGGGGCCGGATCGCCAGGACCCGAGATCGTCCTCATTGAACCCCGACACGCCGAGCTGGGTCTCACCTTGCATGTACCACGGCTCGAGATCGGCATACGTGATTGGCCAATCGATGCCGACCCCGTAGTTCGACTTCATCGCGAAGTCACTGGGAAGGAGCCTCGGCATGCTGCCGAGCCAGTGCCAGGTGGTGCCACCCACCGCGCGCAGGTACGTCGACTGAAAATCCGACTCCGGCCCGCCATCCTGCACGTAATAGTCATTCTTGGTGATCACGCGCGGCCACGGTGCATACGGTTGCACGTCATAGGCGCAATCCGGCGTCTGGGTGAGGGCGGCGCGGTACTGGGCGGCACCGGTCGCACGATCAATGGTCGTGCCGGCCTCGATGATGGCGACACTGGCACCGGTCTGGGCAAGTTTCCACCCGATCAACGCCCCGGCCACGCCAGACCCGACGATGGCGACGTCTTTGGTGATTGGCGGCAGCGTCGGTTGGAACGTGCGCATGGTCGCTCCGTCTCCTAGGTGACCGTCGGCGGATTCGCCCAGTCGCCAAATCGCTTGCAGATGCTGGTCGACGAGGTGTAGCGGACGGCCTGCCACGAGGAGAGGCCGTACCAGAAGCTCTGGCGATCAGCCACCGGTTGGTCGGCGTAGGTCCCGAGGTAAAAAAACTGGAGGATGGGCACCACCAAGGGGTAGTCAGCAGGAGTGGCGACGACCGTCGCGGGATCGGCCGCGAGCATGGCATCGAGGTCCGCGGCGTTGGCCGGGTCAGCGTCATTCAGCGCGATGAACTGCGCGGCGCGCGCAGGATCGATCCGACCGCCCCCAACGATCGTCGTTGCCATCACGACAAACGAGTTTTGGCGATCGTCACTGCTGGTGCTCTGGGCGCGCGCTGTGATCGGAAGAGCCAGCGCAAGGGTGCCTCCGACCCCGGCGCGAAGCAGGGCGCGGCGCGTCGTGCGGAGAGGCTGGAACATTGAGGTGTCAGCGAACATGGCGCGCCCTCCACGGGTCGGTCAGGTCTGACGGGATTCTACGGCCTGCAGCGCACATCCGGGGACGACCCGTCTGCGGAGCGCCGTGACTCGGGGCAGGGTGGCAGACGTTGCTATACTCCGAGCCAACGGCAGGTTCACGATGACAGGGGAGTGCACGATGTCCAGTCCCGCAGCTCAGCGCGATCAACGTCAGGCAAGGACCCCGATGCGGTGTCCGATCTGCGGCGGGGCGTTCGACGAGACCTTGATCCGGGACCTCGGTACGGTGACGCAGGGCCACAATTGGCAACTCCACGCAGGCCACTGCCCAGACCACGGGTGGTTTCAAGCCGAAGTGATCAGCCGGCCGCCGCGGGAGATCTTCGCGGTCAACAAGCCCTTCGGCGCGGCCCGCGAAGTGGTGCTCGATGGGAAGACCCAATACTCCTTCCCGACCGCATTCAACGATCTGAATCCTTCGGAGCGGCGCAACGTGGTGAATCCGATGGATCCGTCGCTCTGGGCGGTGAAGAAGGTCTACTCCATCAAGCCGTCGAGCTCGTGAGCCGGACCGGTACGCCGTGACCGACCCTCAAGGAAATGATCGCTCGGCCTCAGCTGAGCAGCGCACAGCGTAGCCGAAACCCGGTGGCCGCG
>JAPOLF010000220.1 GCA_029977305.1 bacterium
GGCTTCAAGGAATCGAAGCCGACCGACGTGATGCTGAAGGACTTGAGTCCCTGCATGATGATCAGGGCGAGGACAACCCAGCCGCCGAGGCGAGACGCCCAATAGAAGAGCATGCGGATCAAAGATCGCTTGTGCTGGGGATGGGGGGCACCGGCCGAAACCGGAAGCGCCGAGGAGACACTCACCGCATTACCTCACCTTGAGCGGGTTGCTCGCCATCGCTCGCTGACTCGCCAGCTTGCGGGCATTGTAGGTGCAAGAAGCGAGCGTCCCGCGCCGGAGCACGGAACGCTCGCCATGCACTTAGCCCGTTAGTGGCACTCGCGGACCCTAGAGGCCGAGAGCAGCCTTGTACAGGGCAAGTTGCTGATCGCGCCCGTTGCGATCGGTGATCTCCTGCCACTTGGCGGCGGCTTCGTCGAGCGCCTCCTGAGCCGACTTCTCACCGGCAACCGCGAGCGCAACCTGCTCCTCGGCGGCGATGTAGTAGTCGAAGATGCCCGGGATGCGCGGCTCGATCGCGCCGTTCGGGTGGTTGTAGGAGTCAGACTCCGACGCCAGGTAGCTCTCGGCGAATTCCGGCGGAAGACCGGCATCCACCCAGTACTTGATGTCGAAGTGCGAGTTCCGGTACGGCTGGAAGCCGGACGGGTAGATCGCGGTCCACATCGAGAGGTCCTTGCCACCGAGGTGGGCGGCGAGATCCCACGCAGCTTCGTTCACGCCGCGATCGACGGACTTCTGCATGACGTAGAGGCCCCAGCCGATGTACGCCTCGTTCGGGGCGAAGTTCGGGCCGTCGGCCAACTCTTCCCACGCGGCGGTCTTGTTGTTGTAGACGTCCGGCGAGCCCGGGAGGATGGAGAAGGCCATCTTGTCCTGGACCACCGAGGAATCGCTGGTGTAGACGTTGGAGCCAACGTCGCCCCACCAGGCGGTCATCGCGCCGGTGCCGCCGAGGATCTGACCGAGCGTCGTCAACAGGTCGGCGTTCTTCTGGTCCGCCGGCTGGAAGTCGATCGTGTCGATGATGTCCTGCAGCGCGCGGACGAAGGCCGGGTTGTTGATGTACGGATCCATGTTCTCCGGGTTGAAGAGCCACGCCGGGTTGCCCGGGTACTTCGCGTAGGCCGACGCGCGGCTGGCGAAGAAGTACCAGGTGAACCCACCGCCCGGCTTGACGGCGTCGAGGTACCCGAAGGTGTCCTCGCCGGACTCGAGCTTCTTGCCCTTGAGGAACTTGGTGTAGGCATTCACCTGCTGCCAGGTGGTCGGCACGCCCCACTCGCCCTCGCCGCCCTCAGCCTTCCAGGCCTCGGCAAGGCCGGCATCGGTGAAGTAATCCGTGCGGTAGTTGAAGTTGTGGCAGTCGCCGTCGATCGAGATGCGGTAGGTCTTGCCATCCCACGTGCCGACCGGCGCCTTGACCAGGTTGACGTAGTCGTCCATGACGATCTGCGTCTTCACCCACTCAGGCATCTCCGAGGCGAGGCCACGGCCGAGGACGTCGCCCTCCCACGGGGCACCGCCCTCCATGATGTCGAACTCGACCTCGCCGGTCGCGATGCCCTGCTGGATCTTCGCGAAGATCTCAGACTGGGGAACATCGATCCAGGCGACGGTCGCGCCGGTGTACTCCTCCCACGCCTGCGAGAGCGGGCGGAAGATGTTGTTGTGGTAGCCGGCGTTGTTGAGGCCGATGAACGTGACGGTCTGACCCTTGAACGCATCCTTCTTGTCGGAGCGCAGGCAGAGCTCACCGACCTTCTGCATATCAGCTTCGGTCGGCTGCAGCCCGGCGCCCGGGATGGCGAGGATCTGGGTCAGCACATCGTCCTGCGCACTGGCGCGGCGGTACGACTTGCCCGGGATCCCCGTGGCGTAGAACCCAGCTGCAGCACCGGCGGCGCCCTTCATGGCCGTGCGGCGGTTCAGCGGGGTACCGAGAACCTTATTGCGGATCGACATAGGTACGTGAACCTCCTCGGTCGCGTCGCCACCATGGCGACAGTCGAACCCTGGTACCCGCGTTTCGGATACTTCTCGTACTATCCGGGTGCCGTGAGTGCCTGTCAACCGGGAAATGTGGGCAGTTGATGCCTCCTGAACGGCACCTGAAGAAGGGCAAATGAAGGGACCGGCATTGAGGCTCCTCAAAAGCATCTGACGCCGAAGAGCGCGAAAAGGTTGGATTGATGCCAGAACGACGCTATGCCACTCGATTGAACTCCTTTCGCAGGGGTGGCAAATCTATGGAGGAGGCCATCCGGTTAGCGGCCTCCGTGCCCGGACTGAACGCGGTCGAGCTGAATTTCCCTCAGCATCTTGCGCTACTTTCGCGGGACGCCCTGAGGTCGGTGCTCGCCGAAACAGGACTGGCGGTCACCGCGTTGAACCTCCGTTACGAGGGCGCGATGTTCGCGAACGGGGCGTTCACGTCCCCGAATCCCGCTGCGCGCGACTCGGCGATCGCCACAGCGATCGAGGCGGTTGACATCGCTGTCCAACTCGGTGCGGACCACGTCATTCTCTGGATGGCGGACGACGGGGGGGACTACCCGATGCAAGTTGATTACCAAACCCTGTGGCGCGATGAGATCGCGGGCTTCCGCCAGGTGGCGTTGCACAATCCGTCGGTGCGCGTGAGCGTCGAATACAAAGCGGTTGATCCCCGGCGCCAAGCACTGATCCGCTCGATGGGCGAGGCGATGTTGGCCGTTCGCGACGTGGACCTGCCGAACTTCGGGGTCACCCTCGATCTGTGCCATAGCCTGATGGCGGGGGAGCACCCCGCGGCGGCTGCGGCACTCGCCGTCCGCGACGGCAAGCTCTTCGGTGTCCATCTGAATGACGGGTATGGCGTGGCTGATGATGGCCTCATGGTCGGGACCGTCCGCCCGCTCCAATTGGTTGAATTGCTGCTGACCCTGCGCGATGGAGGATTCAGCGGCACGTACTACTTCGACACCTTTCCGATCCGTGAGGATCCGGTTGCGGAATGTGCCTTCAACATCGAGACGATGGAGTTGCTCTTCGACCGGCTGGATCATGTCGATCTGACGGCTGTCCGCGAAGCCCAGGCGCGCCACGATGCCGTGTCCGCCCTTCGCGTGCTGCGTGCCGCAGGGTTGGTCTGATATGGCTGGGCAGGCGCCACCCGAGATCGTCGTCATCGGCAGTCTTCACATGGACATCGTCGCCACGGCGGATCGGCTGCCGGTGCGGGGGGAAACACTCCCCGGCAGGTCGCTTGCATTCCATCCGGGGGGCAAGGCGGGAAATCAGGCGGTGGCGGCGCATCGGGCTGGTGGCACATCCGCCTTGCTCGCCTGTGTCGGGCAGGATGACTTCGGAGCCCGATTGATCGCCGCGATCCGGGAGCACGGCGTCGATGTGCGCCACATCGCGGTTGATCCATCGGTCGGCACCGGGGCGAGTCCGGTGTTCGTCGGGGAGGGTGGTGACTACTGCTCGATG
>JAPOLF010000221.1 GCA_029977305.1 bacterium
CCGTGTGGATCGCCTTCGTCCCGACGATCGGCTCGTCCGGCACCGTCAATTCCACCGGATGCAGGATGAAGGGGTGGGTCTGCCACCCGCCCATGCCGCCATGATTGCCCACCAGCTCCTCAAACGCGGCGACCTCGTTGGTCTCCGGATCGAACATGCTGATCACGAGGATGTCCGGGCAGTTCGGGAACATCGCCTCGCGCAGCGCGTGGTCGCGCGCGTTCGGACCGAACTTCGCGAGCGGGCTCTCGCCACCTTCGACGACGTCATCGCGAAGGTAGTGAATCGCGTCCTTGCCCAGCGCCACCGGTCCGAATTCATCAGTGTTGATAAGCACGTAACTCACACCGGGATGCTCGATCAGCGTCTTCACCACATTCGGATGCACCTTGGCGATCGTCTCCCACGAGGCACGCCCCTCGATCTTGGGGAAGGAGATGATCCCCAGATTCCCCGACGCGAGCACCACCGCATCGCTGTCCGCGCTCGCCTTGTCCGCCCCGGCGACGATGGCATCCTTGCCGATCGAGAGCTCGCCGTTCTCTTTCTTGTCGGAGAGGATGCGTTCCATCAACTTGCCGGAGCGGGTGCCCTGGTTCATCACCTGCTGCAGGGCGACGTTGACGTACCCCTGCCCTTCGTCGCCTGCGCTCACCTGCGTCACCTTGGACGCGGGGTCCATCACCTCACCCACCACCTGTGCCAAGGACTTGCCGTAGCGCTGGAGGAAGGTCGCGCCCATGCTCTGGCCGTGGTCGGAGAGGATCACCAGGCGATAGGGCCGCGCCGCGTTGCCGGCGATCATCGCGAGGTACCGGAAATCGCGGTCGAGTCGTTTCAGCACGCCCCAGACATCCGGCCGGTCGATGCCCGAGTGATGGGCCACTTCGTCGTACCCGAAGAGCGTCGTGTACGTGCTCGGGACGCCGCGCAGCATGTCGGCCGCGATGAAGTACCGGGATGCCTCTTGCATCAGCGAGGTCGTCGCCGCCCGGGTCAGGGCATAGGTCCACGTGCGGTGGATGCGCGGGAGCACGTTGTGGACCCGCTGCTGCCGCGCCTGCCAGCGCTCGCGCACGATGTCGGCGAGGAAGAGCGTCAGGGCGCGCAGGAAGGTGAACGGATTGAAGAAGAGGGCCAAGTACGTGTTGGAAGGTTGGCGCTTGAAATCATCGAGCGTGCTGAAGGTGCAGAGGGTATCCAATGCATCACCGGAGAAGACGTTCCAACGGCTGCCACCGCCGTCGACGAGGAGGCCGTCGCCGGTGGAGAGTTGGCCCTCCAGATGATGAGCAGTGGCCATCTTGCTCGAGACCATCAAGGCTTTGCTGGGCTTGTCCCACCAGCGGAATGCTGGGATGCCGGTGTTGTCTCCGAGGAGGATTCCCGCCTGGCTGGCGGAGGTCTGCGAGGAGAAATCCGTCTCCCACGAGGTGATGGTGTACCGGCCCTCGTCGATCCAGCGCTTCAGGTGCGGCATGTGCCCATTGGCGAGTGCCTGCTCCAGGATCGGCCGGGAGAGTCCGTCGATCTCGAGGAACATCGTGCCGGGTTCGCTCATCTTCTTCACGTGGCGATAGCGACGGCGCAGCGGCCGCGTCACCGTCAGGTTGTAGGCACCCTCGTCATCGAGCGAGAACACCACCGCGAGGACGGTGTTGGCGATGACCAACCAGACCGTCAACCAGATGCCGGTGCCGATGTCGTCGATCTTGATCCAGGGGTGATCGGACAGGGTGCCGATCCAGGCGATGGCAGTGACCACCACCCCGGAGAAGAAGAAGATCAGGATCGGGAAGAGCCAGGCGGTGAAGAACGACGCGATCCCGAACACGACCGGCCAAGCCATGGTGAGCAACACCACCAGGATGAGCGCGCCCGCATACCCGTTGAGGGGCCCTCGCAGGTGGAATCCCGGCAGCACCCACTGCAGGCCGAGCACCAACAACGCCTGGACCAGTGCGGTCACCAGCAGGAGCAGGAGGCGACGAGGCAATGACGGACGCTCTTCCAACGGCATCGTGGTTTCTCCCCAAAGTTGCGGCCGCATCCGCGGTCTGCTCCGCGCTGTTGCCTCAGCTGCGATCCTCCGTCGGATCGAGCACCGGATTGTCGTACGGCTGATCTCGGAATCGCAGCATGGCATGGGCGACCTTGCCGAACGAGGGCGCAACCGTGCCCGCGTGCCGGTAGGAATACTGCCCGAAGAGGATGACGAGAACAAAGACAATCGCCGGGGCCAACACGAACACGATGCGCGGCCCGACCAGGGTGGAGACCACCCCGAAGAGCAGCACCATCACCATCGCGGTCGCGTTGTCCAGTAACTCCTGCCGCCCGAAGGTGGACCCCTGCTGCGAGAGCGGCACACGGCGGTTGACGTAGGCTTGCACGGCGGCACCGCCCATCGTGCTCCCGAGCGCCAAGGGGATGGAGAGCACCGATGCCGCTTTCACATCGTGCGGAATCGGCCGTTGGAACATCGCCTCGAGAATCCCGAGCGGGCTGATCGGCGAGAGGATCGGCGTCACTGGACCGATCAGATAGAATCCGATGCACCCGGCTGCCATCGCCAGCAACGCCGCGCTTGCGATCGCCCGTTCCCCGATGCGGTTGATCAGCAGCGGCCCGACCATCGCCCCGATGACGAACCCGATCCCACCCGGGGCCATCACGTAGACCGTGTCCACCGGGTCGATGTTGAGCACATCCCGCAAGTAGACCGGCATGATCGAGGCGATGGCATCGAAGATGCCGAGCACCAACGACCCAGCCAACAGGATCGAACCGAGCCCCTTGTGCTCGAACAACCAGCGCGCGGTGTCACTCGGGCTCGGGAAGGTCGCACGCCACTCCACCGCGTCGAACGCCTTCCAGAAGGTGTGCTTGTTCGGCTCATCCGGCAGTGCCCGCGAGCGGATCGCGCCGATGGCGAGGATCACCCCCGCGCCGTACATCACCGCCTTGATGCCCCCGACGTTGATCAGGATTGGTGCGACGAGCGCCGAACCCAGCGCACTCGCGATACCGCTCGCCACGGTGATCAGGGCCGACGCCGATGCCACTTCCATCGGGGTCGCAACGAGCGAGGTCGCGGCCTTGATCGCCGGGATCGTCAACTGGCCGAGAATCGCAGCGAGCACCAAGACGACGAACAGTTCCGGCAGATCGGTGCCGAAGAACGTCGGCACCACGAAGCACAGGAGTGCTTGAATCGCGTAGGCGTAGACCAACGCGTTGCGTTTGCTCATCTGGTCGGCGAGGACACCGCCCGCGATCCCGAAGAGCAGTGCCGCCCCGTACCGTGTCATCCCGAACAAGGAGATGACGAACTGGCTGCGTCCCTCTTGAGCCAGATAGACCATCGCGCCGTAGGAGAGGGTGGCGATGCCGAGCATGGTCGCCATGCGCGAGATCGCGAGGATCTGCATCGATTGGCGCCCAAGCAGGGCCTTCATCGATATCCGAGGCGGGT
>JAPOLF010000222.1 GCA_029977305.1 bacterium
GCCTGAGTTCCTGCTCGGTCCGCTGCCATCGGGGATCGATCCCGAGACATTCGCGATCGCCGGTGCGGAACCCACGGATCTCGTTCGCGGCAGGGATCGCATCAGCCTCGGGGACCGCGACCTCGAAGTGATCGACATCCCGGGACATTCCATCGGGCAGATCGGTCTGGTCGATCGTGCGCGCGGCTGGATCTTCTCCGCCGACGCCTACTACCCCGGCCCGCTCTACGCCCACAAACCGGGGATGGACGTCGCGGCGTATCAGCGATCGCTCGATCTCCTCGCCGCCGTTGCGCAGGATGTCCCCACGGTGTATCCCTCACACAACGCCTGTCCGGAGCCATCGAGCCAACTCATCGCCGCCTCAAACGGAATGCATGAGGTCCTCAATGGGCGCACCCCTGACTCCTTCCGCGACGGCGCTGCGGTCCACCGATTCGATGGCTTCTCCATCATGGTGCCGGCATGAGGGCGCTGCCGACTGTGCAGCGGATCGTGCTGCACATCGCCGTCGCCACGGTGGTCCTGCTCGCGATCACGTTGGCCGCCCCGGAACGCCTCATCATGTTTGACCGGGTGCAACCGTTGGCAATCACCGCCCTCGTGCTCGGGGCCTTGCTCGCGGAAATCGACCCGACGATGCGCCGTTTCGGGTTGAGCCAAGGCTGTTCCGGGTATGCGGTCGCCGCATTCGCGCTCTCAGCCGCGGCCCTATGGGCACTTGCCTCGGCACTGCCCGGGATGCAGGCGACCCTTGCCGGGGTGATTGCCGGGGCCGTGCTGATGATGCTCACCGGCGGGGCCGTCTACACCCTTCTCGACGAGCAGGATCCGCCTAAGAAGCATCGCCGTGGATGACTTCCTACCTCCCAGCCGAACCATCTCCGCTGAATTGCCTGCAGACGCGGTCCTCGCCATCCTCTCTGATACCCATGTCACCGGCAGGGGCACGCGCCGCATCCCTGATGAGGTGTTCCACCTTCTCAAGCGATTTCGCGTCACCACGATCCTTCATGCCGGCGACCTCAACGCGCCCGGGGTCCTTGAGGAGTTGGAGGACATCGCCCCGGTCATCGCGGTGCACGGGAATAGCGACACCACCGAACTCCGTCGTGAACTTCCCGGTCGGGTCAACCTCACCTATGGCACCAAGCGCCTCGCCCTGATCCACGGTCACGCCGGACCCACGGCCGACCGCACGGCAGAGGAACTCTGTGGCACGGTTGACGCGGTGATTTACGGCCACAGCCACATCCCGCGCCTCGAAGTCGTCCGCGGCACGATGCTCTTCAATCCCGGCTCACCCACCGACAAGCGGTGGTGGCCCGACTACTCCTTCGGCATCCTGAAATTGGCGAATGGGGAATTCGATCCTGCGCTGATCGTGTTCAAGGATCCGCGCGATCTTGATCGCATCGCCCCTGAGAGGGATTAACTCGCGTCAGTCAGCCACTGCCACCGCAGGGATGCTCGCCTCAGGGGTGCTGATCGGAACGGCAACGGTGCGCAACCCAGCCGCCGATGCGATCGTCGCGGCAATGCCGTCCGGAGTCACAACCTCGAGATCCACGGCGTGCTCGAGCCCGGCGTTGGCCACTTCCTGCATCAATTGCAGGTCAGACCAATCCAGCGCCCCGGGCTCCACGAGCAACACGACCGTCGCATTCGTGTATCCAGGCAGACGGTCTCGCGCCGCTCGCAACGATGGTCGATCGGGAATGGTTTCCACGATCCGTTGCCCCCGTGCCATGATTTTTCCATAGAAGTAAGAGGTGATGATCTTCACGACCGCTGCGATCGGGACAGCCAAGATGAGCCCCAGCGCGCCGCCGAGTGATGTCCCCACCACCAGCACGAAGATCACCAGCAGCGGGTGGATGTGGACGATCCGACCGATCACCAGCGGGATCACGAACGCGTCCTCCAGCTGGCGAAGGGTGAAGTAGACGATCGCCACCACGATCGCCAGCGTCGAGTTGCTCCAATCGAACGGCGCCGTCGGCTGGAACAGGGCGATCAGCACCGCGATCGTCCCAGCGGTCCAGGGCCCGATCACCGGGATCAATTCGAGAAATCCCGTGGCCAGCGCGAGCGACAGCGCGTAATCGACATCGAGAATCCGCAGGGCGATGTACGAGCACACCGACATGATCACGAAGAGCACCATCTGCCCGCGCAGGTAAGCTCCGAGTGTGTCGTTGATCTCGACGAGAATCCCGTCGAATTCGCGGTGATAACGTCGGTTCAGGAAATTTCGGATCGCCATCACGAACTTGTCGCCGTAGACGATCAGATAAAACGCCGCAATCAGGAACACGAAGGTCTCGATTGCGAAGGAGAACGTCGAGATCAGCAGCGGCACCGCTTCGGTCGAGAGCAGATCGGCCAACTGCTGCCCCAGCAATTGGAGCCGAGCCTGCACGAAATCTGGGTCCAGCGAACCGAATCGCGTGTCGTTTTTCTGCGCGGAGTCGATCCACCCCTGGATGTCCCCGATCATGCGCGGGATTGTCTGCTGCTGCAGCTCGTTGATCTGCTCCACCAGCAGCGGGGTCACATTGATGAAGAGGAACGCCAGCACTAGCCCGATCACCAGGTACAACCAGATGGTGATGACCTGGCGCGGCAATCTCGTCCGGCGCTGAATGGAGGACACCAACGGGTGGAGGATGTAGGCGAGGATCACCGCCCAGATGAACGGTGCAAGGGCATGGTAGGCCTGAAACAGCACCAAGGCTGCCAGAGCCACCCCAATCCAGGCGATGGTGGCGCGTCCGCGTGGCGAGAGCGTTACATCCATCAGCGCTCGTTCGTCATGGCGTCCTGCTCGCCGGGGCAGTCCCAAATCCACATCGGGTTTCGGTGTGGCGCGGCGTTGGACGAGTTTAGCACTCCGCACCCCGGCCTCCGGAGCGCTGGGACCTTCTGGCTATACTCCTGATCAACGAGTTCGCAAGGACCGAACCGCGATTGCATGAGGACGTGCTGCGTGACCGATGTCAATTTCCGGCTCCCCGGACCAACCCCGTTGCCGCCCCAAGTGCTTGCCGCGATGCAGCGGCCGATGATTCCCCATCGCGGCCCCGAGTTCAAAGCCCTCTACAAGGAAACGCTCCGCCTCGCTCGCGAGGCGCACCGCACCGAATCGCCGGTGCTGCTCTGGCCGGGGTCCGGCTCGTCAGGCTGGGAATCGGCGATCGTCAACCTGCTCGCCCCGGCTGATCCCGTTCTCAGCACAAGTTGCGGCGAATTCGGCGAGCGCTTCGCCAAGATCGGCCGCCGCTTCGGGTTGGATGTCCGCTCCGTCGAGGCCCCATGGGGTCAAGCCATCACCCCCGAACTTCTCCGCGCCGGCTTGGAGGCCAATCCCGAGGTCCGCGCGGTCTTCATCA
>JAPOLF010000223.1 GCA_029977305.1 bacterium
TCGTCAATCCCATTCTAGGGACGACCACCCCCCAACCCCGTATCAGAAACGCAACCGGGCCGGGACTGCTGTCCCGGCCCAGTGAGCGTGCGTGGTACGTGTAAGCGTGTGTTTACCGATCCACCGACCCGAGTACGATGTCGATCGTTCCGATCAGCGCCACGATGTCCGCCAACATCGCCCCCTGCGCCAGGTGCGGCAGGATGCCGAGGTTCACGAAGTCTGGCGTCCGGATCCGGAACCGGTACGGCAGCGGACCACCGTCCGAGACGAAGTAGTACCCGTTCTCACCCTTCGGATGCTCCACCGCGGCATACGCCTCGCCGATCGGCGGATTGAACCCCTTGATCACCCAGATGAAGTGCCGCTGCATGTCCTCCGCCGTCGTCATCGTCCCCTTGTGCGGCGGGATCACGTATGCGGACTCGTATGCCATCAGCGGCGTGTCCATCTTCTCGCAGGCATCGAGCGCCTGCGTGATGATCTTGATCGCCTGGCGCATCTCCTCCATCCGGACGAGGTACCGCCCGAAGGTGTCGCCGCGCTCGCTCAGCGCGACCTCGAAGTCGAGCCGGTCATAGACCAGGTAGGGCATCGCCTTCCGGATGTCGTAGTTGATGCCCGACCCGCGCAAGCACGCCCCGGTCAGCGAGTAGGAGATCGCCGCTTCCGGCGTGATCACCCCGACGCCCTTCGTCCGCGCCTGCCAGATCGGGTTGCCCGAGAGCAGCGTCTCGTATTCCTTCTGCCGGTCCGGGAAGATCTTCACGAAGTCCCGCACCATCCCCGGCAGCGGTTCCGGGATCGGCCGGGAGAACCCGCCGATCTCCATCATGTTCGTCGTCAGACGCGCCCCGCAGAACGTCTCGAAGATGTCGAGGATCATCTCCCGCTCGCGGAAGCAGTAGAGCGACATCGACAGCGCGCCGATGTCCAGCGCGTGCGTGCCCAGCCACACCAAGTGGCTCGCCAGCCGCGCCAGCTCGCTCATGATCACGCGCCAGTACTGCGCGCGCTCCGGCGCCGTCACATCGCACAGTTTCTCGATCGAGAGAACGCAGCCGAGGTTGTTCATCGGCGCCGCGACGTAATCAGTCCGGTCCGTCCACGGCAGCACCTGCGCGTAGCGGTGCGCCTCGCCGAGCTTCTCCGTCCCGCGGTGGAGGTACCCGATCACCGGATCGCAATCCGTGATCACCTCGCCGTCGAGCTTCAGCACCACCCGCAACACGCCGTGCGTCGAGGGGTGCTGCGGTCCCATGTTGAGCACCAGCTGGCGCTTGTCGCCATCCAGCGCGATCTCGTCGGAGACCGCCAGCGTCCCCAGCATCTCCTGCGACGACGCGCCGAAATCCCCAGCGCCCTTGGCCGTGTTGGCGAGATCGCCCGGACGATTGGTCGTGGCCGACATCCTAGGACTCCCTGCCCGTCCACCGGGTCCGGACCCGGCCGACAGTGCGCTCTGTGTTCATCACCGGGAACTCCCGCCAACCGCGCAGCGGGTAATCCTTGCGCAGCGGATGCCCTTCGTCCCAGTCATCGGGGAGGAGCATGCGCCGCAGATTCGGGTGCCCTTCGAAAATGATCCCGAACATGTCATACGTCTCGCGCTCGAGCCAGTTCGCGCCGTTCCACAGCGGCACCAGCGACGGGCACTGCTCGCCGTCGCTCACCCCGGCCTTGATCCGCAGGCGCACCCGGTTCGTCGGGCTGTAGAGCAGGGCCACCACGTCGAAGCGCGGCGTCTCCCGCATCCGCAACATGTCCACCGCGGTCGTGTCGGTCAGGAAGGTGAATCCCAGCTTCGGCTCGTCCCGCAGATAGCGGCACACCTCGCGGTAGTCCTCCCGCCGCACGTGGATCGTCGTCTCGTCCCGGAAGCGCACCACGTCGACGATGCTCGCCGGCATCGCCCCGCGCAGGGCCCGCAAGGCCGGGTGCCATTCCACGTTGTCGGCGAAGTAGTTCTCCCGTGCCCACGGGTCCGCCGGCAGCGCTTCCGCGACTGCGGTCTCCGTGGCTGCGGTTGCTGGAGCGTTGGAATCCGTCACGGCGTGGTCCTTTGCGTTCCTTGCGATGACTCGAGAGGTGCCCGGGGGCGATTACCCGTGGAGGGCCGCCATCGCCGCCTCGCGCTCGGCGATCCGCATCGCCTCCGCCGCGTCGACGCCCTGCTTCCGCGCCATCGTCTCGTACTTGATCACCTTGTTCTGCAATTCGAGGATCCCGTAGTAGAGGGCCTCAGGCGTCGGCGGGCACCCCGGCACGTAGACATCCACCGGGATCACCTGATCCACGCCCTGCACCACCGCGTAGGTGTCGTACGGGCCGCCGACATTCGCGCAGGAGCCCATCGAGAGCACCCACTTCGGCTCCGACATCTGATCGTAGAGGGTGCGCACCACCGGGGCCATCTTCTTGGTCACGGTGCCCGCGATGATCATCAAGTCCGCCTGCCGCGGAGACGCCCGGTAGAGCATCCCGAACCGCTCGGCCAAGTCGAACCGGCTCATCGACGCCGAGATCATCTCGATCGCGCAACAGGCCAAGCCGAACTGCAGCCACCACAGGCTGGACCGCCGCGCCCAGTTGAACACGAAGTCCAACGAGGTCGTGAAGACATTCTTGTCGAAACGATCGTCGATCAGACCCATTCGAGGGCCCCCTTCTTCCACGCGTAGATGTAGCCGACAAACAGGATCGTGATGAACGAGACCATCTCGACGAACCCGTACCGCCCGAGGCGCTCGAAGATCACCGCCCACGGGAAGATGAAGATCGCCTCGATGTCGAAGATCACGAACAGCATCGCCACCAAGTAGAACCGCGGCGTGAAGCGCGCTTTCACCGGGGAGATGTCCGGCAACCCGGACTCATACGGTGCGTCCTTCGTCGGCGAGGGCTTTTTCGGCCCGATGATCAGGTTCAAGCTGAGCAGCAACATGCCCATCGAGAAGGCCGCGATGAGCATCAGTCCGATGACCACCCATTCGGCGCCGTACGTTTGCACGCCAGACTCCTCTGATCCACTGCCCGCGACCGCGTCGCGCAGCCCACGGAATCACCGCCGCAAGCGGCTCCGACCGCCGCTATCCTAGCACGGACGCCCCACTCCCCGGAATCATCCGCCGCTACGCTCCGTCACCAGGAAATGACCGCGAAAACGGCTACGTTCCGCTCTCGGCAGGTTCGGGGAATCCCGCGGGCAAGTCGGCTGAATAGACCCACTCCTCAAGCAGCGGCCCCACCTCCGCGCCGGCCACCCGTTCCGCGGTCGCGATGAACTCGTTCGTCGATCCCGTCGACCCCGCCCGCTCCTCATGCCACGTTCGCAGGATGTCGCAGAACGTCGGATCCCCGACCGTCTCCCGTAGCGCCTCCAGCGTCAA
>JAPOLF010000224.1 GCA_029977305.1 bacterium
TCCGCTCTTGCACCAATTCGCGAATCATCGCCACGAACGTCGGATGCGTGCCGACCGTGCCTGCCCGCACCATGGTCATCCCGAGTCCCTCGGCATGTTCCTGCGCCTCATCGTCGAGATCGTAGAGCACTTCGAGGTGATCCGAGATGAACCCGATCGGCGAGACCACCACGTCGTTTCGGCCGTCGGCGTGAAGGTGATCCAATGCATCAGCGATGTCCGGCTCCAGCCACGGGATGTGCGGCGCGCCGCTGCGGCTCTGGTAGGCGAGCTCGTAACTCGCCGCGCCCGCCCGCTCCGCCACCAGTCTGCAGGATTCCGCGAGCTGCTCCTCATAGGCGCATCCAGCCGCCATCGAATTCGGAATCGAGTGCGCGGTGAACACCACATGCACCCCCGAGCGCCGTTCCTCCGGAAACGCCTCGATGGCCATCCGCACCTGCTCCGCCATCGGCTCGACGAACCACGGGTGGTTGTAGAACATCCGCAGCTTGTCGAACGCAATCTCCTCGCCCAGACCGAGGTCCGCCAGAGCGCTGATCACATTCTCCCGGTACTGCCGACACCCCGAGTAGGAACTCATCGCCGACGTCACGAAGACGATGGCGCGCTGCACCCCGTCGGCCCGCATCTGCGCGATGGTGTCCTTCACATACGGATCCCAGTTCCGGTTGCCGAAGTAGATCGGGAGGTCGATGTCGCTCGCCCTGAACTCCTCCTCCAATGCTGCGATCAGCGCTCGATTCTGGGCATTGATCGGACTCACCCCGCCGTAGTGGTAATAGTGCTCCGCAACCTCCTCCAACCGCTCACGCGGGATGTTCCGCCCGCGCGTCACGTTCTCGAGAAAGGGGATCACGTCTTCCATCCCCTCCGGCCCACCGAAGGAGAGGAACAGCATGGCGTCATAGTGATGCGGGATGGGGTCGAAGCGATCCGCAGTGGGACTGCTGGCTCCGTAGATGCTCATCATGGCTCCTCGTGATCAACCAATCGATGCTTGCAGTCTGCCACGCGACATCGTCTGGTCGTGATGCCCCGGCAACGCCCACGCGGCCCTAGACGCCAGCCATCCGATCGATGACCGTGATCAGTGCGGAATGGTCGAGATCACCCCCGCCCTGTGCCGCCAACGCCGCGTACAACTGGCTCACCAGTGACGACACCGGCAACGGCACCCCCACCTCACGGCCGGTGTCCAGCACGATACCGAGATCCTTCCGGTGCAGGTTGACGCGGAATCCCGGGGCGAACTGGCGGTCGATCATTGTCGCGCCGCGCATCTCCATCACCCGACTCGCTGCGAGCCCACCTGAGAGCACTTGCACGATCTTCGCCGGATCCACCCCTGCCGCCGCACCGAGCACCAGCGCCTCGCTCACCGCCGCGTAATTGATGGCCACGACCAACTGGTTGCACGCCTTCACGATCTGCCCGGCACCGGGACCACCCACATGGACGATGGTCTTCCACATCGCCTCAAAAATTGGCATCGCCCGTTCCACATCGGCGGCGTCGCCGCCGATCATGATGCTCAGCGTGCCCGCGATCGCTCCCTTGTCGCCGCCGCTGACGGGGGCATCGAGCGCGCTCGCCCCACGGGTCCGCATCGCCTCCGCGACCTCGATCGACGTCGCCGGGGCGATGGTGCTCATATCGATCAGCAGAAACCCGGGACGCGCCGCCTCAAGCACACCCTCCGGCCCGAAAACCACGGCCCGAACGTCCGGAGAATCCGGCAGCATGGTGATCACCACATCACACGCCGCCGCGACACCCTTCGGCGAATCCGCTGCCGTGATCGCGCCGCCCTCCGCGAGCAGCAGATCCACCGCGCCCCGGCTCCGGTTGTGGACGACGACGCTGAACCCGGCTTTCAGGAGGTTGCGCACCATCGGCTTCCCCATGATGCCCAACCCGATGAACCCGACTGTCGCCCGTGCCATGTCGCTCACCTTTCGCTCACGCCGCCGCCCAACTCCATCGCTTCAAGGATCAGCCGTGCAACGCCTTCATCCAGCCGAAACTCTCGATCGTCGTGGTGGAGGGCCGATACTCCAGTCCCACCCATCCTTCGTAGCCTAGCGCGTCCACCTGCGCCAGCACCTGCGGGAAGTTGATTTCGCCGGTGCCGGGCTCATGGCGCCCGGGACTGTCCGCCAATTGGATGTGACCGATCTGATCCATGTGCTCACGCATCGTGGCGATCAGATTGCCCTCCGATCGCTGCGCGTGGAACAGGTCAAACTGCACCTTCAGATTCGGATGGCCGATCCGTTCCACCAACGCGAATGCCTCATCCTGTCGTGTCAGCAGGAAGCCCGGGTTGTCCTTCCCGTTGAGCGGCTCCACCACCTGCAGGATGCCCGCGGCAGCAGCGGCCTCAGCCGCGAACCGCAGGTTCTCCTCGACGGTCCGCCACTGCTCGTCCAACGAGACGTCGTCCCGTTTCATCCCCACCAGGCAATTCAACTTCTTGCATCCGAGACGCGATGCAATCCCCACCCCGTGGGCCACCCCTTCGCGGAACTGCGAGACCTTCGCCGGATTGTTCGCCATGCCGCGTTCACCAGCCGCGAAATCCCCCGCCGGAAGATTGAACAGCGCCAGCATCAACTCACGCTCCCGCAATCCCCGCGCGATGCCGTCCAGATCCTCGGAGTAGGGGAACTGAAATTCGATCGCCTTGAATCCGGCATCAGCGGCGCGGGCGATCCGCTCAACGAACGGGTGCTCGGTGAACAACATCGAAATGTTGGCAGCAAACCTCGGCATGGATGGTGACTCCTTCTGTCGTGGCCATGATTCCACGCCATGGCACGGTCCTCGCGTAGGAGGATGCTATGAGCGCAGCGAACCCGGCACAACCATTCCGATTCACCTTCGGCCTTCGCTGGGCAATCGACGGTTGCCTCGTGACTCCGACTTCCCGAGAGCACGCGGGATCGATGCTGTCCGACAGTAAACGATTGCTGTATACTGTCCACAATGATCGTGTGCGTTTCTCAGGTTGGCGGTTAGCGGTGCCGTGCCCCGGAAATTCGTCGCATTCTACGTATAATCCGCGCCCCGATCGTGCTACGATGCCGGAGGTTCAAGAGAAGGATGTGTGAGTCCGTCTCGGATTCGGCTAATGGCGTGCCCGATTGGCAAGGGTGCGCAAGAGCAGGTGAATGATGACAAAGAGTGCAGCAACCATCGTTGAGGAGGTCGCCTCACCAGGTGACGTCTACACCATGGCCGAGGCGGCCCGTCTCAAGGGCGTCTCGTATCACACGGTGTCACGCGCGGTGCGCCGGAACAAACTCCCAGCCACGCGCCTCGGTCGGATGGCGTTGATCACCGCGGAAGATCTCCGCGACTGG
>JAPOLF010000225.1 GCA_029977305.1 bacterium
CACCGGCACCCCATAGTCCGTGAAGTGGTACAGCATGTAGTGCCGCGTCGAGACCATTACCTCGCGGTGGACCTCGCCTGTCACCCGTTCCACCCACCACAGATACCACGCCGCGGCGTTGCGCTTCGCCTTTGGCAAGTTGAAGGCAATCACTTGGTATTCCCGCCCGTCGATGATCTCGACCGGTCCCAATTGGAACCCCACGGCGTTCGCGTACACCTCACCCCACTCCGACGGGAGATAGAGCGATGCCGCCGCGCTCTCCTGCCACTCCCCGCCGGCGATGCGCGTCCACTGCGTGTCGCCGATGATGATCGTCTCCGCATTCGTCGACATATCGCGGTACTGCGCCGGTTGGCCGTTCACCGGAGCCGACACCTGGGTCGAACTCTGGTACAGCACACCGCTGCCCTCGCCCAACCGCTGCGAATAGGCAATCGAGGTCAATCCACGCCATTGCGACAGTGCCCGCGCCCAAACCGCCCGCGCCACCGGGTCAGCTGCGGAGATGGGGCCGTCCCCAATCACATTCGGATCCGGTAGCAGATACCACTGATTCACCCGCACCGGGTCTCCGGTCGGAGGCACCAGCGTGATTGCCGCGTGCCACCATCCCGGGTTGTCGAGCGTCACCGATCCCGTGAACAACCCACCGATCGGCATCGCCACCGGATTCACCGAAACCGGCGTCCCGGGATGCGCGATCGGCGTGAACAGGATGTCCACCATCGGCATCTGCCCCGATGCCAACGGATTGCCATCAGAACTCACCTGCACGACCACCGAGTTCTCTCCCGGCAGTGACGGGCTCACCCCGAGGTCAACCACACCCAGCGTTCCATCCGCCAGCGGAAAGTTCGACGCCAGATCGACCCGCACCAGCGTGGGGTTCACCGGCGGCTCCGTGGCACCGCCGATCGACAGCATGCCGCCCAGTAATGGCCCGGCAAGCACCCCCGCGATCGCCGCCGGCACGGCCAACCCAACCAGCACCCGCTTGCCCGCCAACGGCAATCTGCCGATTCCTGCCGCAGCTGCGAGTGCCGCCGCAAGCACAGCCGCACCAGCCAACCAGTAATCTCCCCGGTTCAACCCACCGAGACCGTCCAGCAGGGCTAGCCCCGCCGCCGCCGGCGCTGTCGTCGCAGAAAGCACGGCCTTCGTGGCGATCAGCACCAATGCCAGCAATGCCAGCCCAATGCCCCACGCCCGAAGCCCCGGTCGCCCAACAAAACTCCCGAGGAATACCACTGCTGCCGCAAGCAGCGCCCCCATCGCGCCGACCTGCACCAACGTCGCCCAAAGCGGCGCCGCAGCACCGGTGTCACTGGGAGAGGAGGGGAGGGCACCAATCCGAAAGCCGAAACTCCCCGCCACCGGGATCCCCGTCTGTGTGTACGTGGCGGTCCAGAGGACCGTCCACGTGCCGTCCTTCAACGCCGTCGGAATCTCGACCGTGACGGTCATCTGGTCCGCCGCAACGATCCCCACCCCCGGCCCGGAGACCGTCCCGTCACTCGCCAGCAGGCTGATCTCCGCGTCCTTGACCGGCCCCGCGAACACCAATTCGATCGCCGGCGGGGATTCAGGGAGCACCGCGTTCGTCTCCGGGGACGAGGACACCAGCACCGAATCCGCTGAGACGCCGCCCAACCATCCGAGCGCCACCACCAGCCCCAGCACCATCGCCGCCAGTCGCCACATCGTGCTGAGCCCTCGCACCACCGTCACTCCTGCCAAAACCGGCCGATTTCTTGCCGCAAGCCTAGCAGCGCCCGTTCCCCGACGTAGGCCCCGTTCGGCGGCATGACCGCCCGCGGCGTACACTAGGAGGCACGTCGGCGCACCTTTTTGCTCACCCGAGCGCCGAGCCAACGGGAGTGTCACCAACCATGGCTGCCCAGTTCACCTCCGAGCAGGCCCGAGAAAACCTCAAGAACGTGTACGACCCCGAGATCGGGATCAACATCGTGGACCTCGGCCTCATCTACGACGTGGAGGTCAGCGAGGAATCCGATGTCCTCATCACCATGACCCTCACCTCCATTGGCTGCCCGCTCGGCCCGGTGATCGTCCAGGAAGCCACCAACGCCCTCGCCGATCTCCCGGGCATCGCCACCGTCGATGTCAAACTCGTCTGGTCTCCCGCTTGGACGCCGGACATGATGAGCGAGGATGCCCGCGACGAACTCGGCATTTGGTAACGCCCCCCCGCGGCCGATGCGAGCCTCCGCAGGGCTCCCCCTTGGACAGAGCATCATGAACAGGGTCGAATCCCGGTTCCTTCCTCGCCATGGACTGCTGACGGCGGTCTCCGTGGTCACCTTGCTGGTTCTTGCCTCATGCGGCGGGCAATCCGCGCAACTCGCGCCGAATACCCTGCCCCAACTCACCCCGATCGTCGCAGCCGAGGTCCCTGCCGAACCGACGCAGGAATCCGGCCTCGCGCCGATCGTCGTCGCCACCATCCCGAACGCTGCGCCAACCGCGGCACCTGCCCAGCCCACAGCCGAAATCCCGGCACCCACCGCCGTCCCGGAGGTGGGCGACGCCACCAGTGGTCGCCCAGACCTTCCAGCCGTCTCCGGCGATGGCATGAGCCTCCTGTTCGAAGGGGGTTCCAACGGCCGCAAGGAGGTCGCCCTGACCTTCGATGCCGGGGCAGATCGCGGGTATGCCGCTGAAATCCTCGACTACCTCGCGAGTGAGGGCATCCCCGCGACCTTCGGCATGACGGGGAAATGGGCCTCGGAAAACCCTGACCTCGTTCAACGCATGGCGTCCGAAGGCCACCAATTGATTAACCACACCTGGACCCACGGCTCCATCACCGGCGCCAACACCGGTGAACCCCAGATGACCCGTGAACAACTCGCCGAAGAACTCTCCTCCACGGAGCAGGTCATCAGCGAACTCACCGGATACGAGCTCAAGCCGTGGTTCCGCCCACCCTACGGCGATTACAACGCCGAGACCCTCACGTGGCTCGCCGAGCTCGGCTACACCTACACCGCGATGTGGACCTGTGACACCCGAGGCTGGGCCGGCTGGACCGCCAATGAAATCGTCGATTACTGCACCAGCACCCAACCGGAGGACGACATCATCCTGATGCACGTCGGCGCCTCGGCGGTTGGCGATTTCGAAGCACTCCCCGGATTGGTGAAGCATTACCGTGACAACGGGTACGCCTTCGTGACGGTGGAGCAAATGGTGCTTCCCTGAGCCGTCGATTGACGCTCGCTCGTGGGTGGCACGAGTCGGGCATTCATGCGAGATCGCACTGGGAGCGAACTCGCCGGCCACCTCTCTTGACCTATAGGCGACGCTTCGGTAACGTTCGCGG
>JAPOLF010000226.1 GCA_029977305.1 bacterium
CTCGCCCTCAATGCCGTCGTCGGTGCGTCACCGGAACACGTCGGCCAACTCCGCAACGTGGCCGATCTCGCCTTGCTGCGACTCGCCACCGGCCGCCGCGGCCCTTACGCCACCTTCGACGAAGCCCAAGCCCATGTCTTCGCGGCGCAGGAACGCGCCATCATCGCTGGGCTCACCATGCGCTACATCTCCGGCGAGGCGGAGGAGGTCCGCGACCAGATCCTCCATCTCCAAGCGGCCACCCGCGCCGACGAGATCATGCTCACCTCGTCCATCCCGTTCCCCGAGATCCGTCGGAGCGCCATCACGCTGCTCGCCGAGGCGTTCGCCCTCGGCGACGGAGGCGTCGGGATCACGCCCGCCGGAGTTGCCGCCTAGGCGGAACCCCCGCTATTCAGGGATTCCCTCGACCGGCGTGCCCGGCCCGTACCCATGCTCCGCCATCCATCCGGCCGGCATCTCAAGCACGTACTGCACGCTTTCTCCAGATGAGAACCGCTCCCGATCCGCATCCTCGGTCATTTCCGGATCAGGGCAGGCGTTTTCCGCCGCGCCCTTGATCTCCCCGTCATCGATCCAAATGATGTCGAGGCAGAACCGCATCCCCTTCATCCAGTAAGACCGCGGCGCGTCATTGTCGGACTCGAAGAGCATCCCCGTCCCGGGCCGCAACCCCCACCGGTAACTCAGCCCGCGACCACGCTCCCACGGCTCATCGGAGAGTTCCACCACCAACGGCGTCTCCCCGACCAACAAGTCCACCCGATTCAACACCGGGAATTGCGATTGCCACGGCGGCCGCACCTCCACCGCCGACTCCTCTTGCGCGCGCATCTGCACCGGCAACAACACCAGCGCGAGCACCACCCCGAAGGTCAGGCCAATCCGCTTCAGGGGCGCCGCGTGGTGCATGGTCTCACTCCTCTTGATCAGGATCGCTCTCTCACCCAAGGATACCGGTTCACGGCCGCGTGAGTGCCGCCAGCAAGGCGCCAACCTCCGCCACGCCCCGCACCCCGACATCCATCGCGTCCACCACGCCCTGCGGCGTCTCCTCCCCGAGCACCCCGATTGCCAACGTCTCCGCGATCCCCGATTCCCGCGCCTCCCGCAGCGCGCGGAACGCATCGA
This sequence comes from bacterium, assembly GCA_029977305.1. GTDB lineage: Bacteria > Chloroflexota > Chloroflexia > Thermomicrobiales > UBA6265 > CADCWF01. Next base: position 1,132 of record JAPOLF010000226.1, read on the forward strand.
CGTCCGTCACATCGTCCCCGAGGAAGATCGCCCCACGAATCCCGTGATCACGCAGCAGACGCGCCGTCGCCGTCCCCTTCGACACCTTCGCCTGCGGCCGCACCTCCAACACCATCCTGCCCTCGGTCAGCCGCAGGCCGTGCCGATCCACCGCGGCGATCACCATCGGCATCAAGTGCGATCGCGCAGCAGCCGCGTCCGGCGCCTGCCGGTAGTGCACCGATCCACTCAACCCCTTGTGCTCGACCAGCGTCACCTCGCGCAGTCCCGCGCGGTCGATTGCCGCCTGAATCTCCTGCAACGCCGCATCCATCGAGGCCATTGCCGCTTCGGCCTCCGGTACCGGCGTCCACTCCTCGTTGCGGATCTCCTCCAACCCGTGGTTGCCGACGTACACCGCCCGCTCCACCCCGACCATGGCAACCGCCGCGTTCGCCGCCCGGCCCGTCACGAACCCGAGCAGATCCACCTCATCGACCAACCGCTCCAGCGAGTCCCGTATCTCCCCGGCAACGAATGCCGCATCCGGTGTCGGCGCGATCTCGCTCAGCGTGCCGTCGATGTCCGAAAGCAACGCCGACGGCCGCGTCCGCAGGATCTCCCGGCATCGCTCCACCAACGCGTGGTCGATCACGGCTCCCTCCTCATCCCCCGTTGTCGTAGAGATAGAGCGTCCAGTTCGCCGCACTGACGAACAGATCCTGCACGTCGGTATCCGTCTCCAACGCCAGATGAACCACCACATCATTCGGGATTCCCGGCGGCCCGAACGGATCAGTCGGAGCATTCAACTTCACGGTGATCCCACTGGTGGGGTTCACCGGCGTCTCATCCGGGAATCCCGCCTTCGCGATCGCCCGATGCAGTTCCGCGAACGAGATCCGCTCCAGCGGCAAGGTCACCACCGCCGCCGGCTCGATCTCCGCCGGCGTCGTCATCCCCGTGTCGCTCGAGAAAAAGGCCTGCGCCGTGTTCGAGTAGAACTTCCCGTTCCATCGGAATCCCGTCTCGAGCGGTGAACACCCAATCTGCAACTCCACCAACCGCGCATCGCCCCGCCACGCCTGCGCCTTCTGCAGCGCGAGCTGCAACCCAGCCGCCCACTCCGCGTCCATGAACGGCAGATCTCCGACCGTCAGCACCCCCTCCGCGCAGCGAACATGTGCCACGACCTCAGTCGCTTCGGGAACGGGTGTTTCCGTCGGGGGCAGGGGATTCTCGGTGGCCACCGGCGCAGGGGTCACCGGGCCACCGCAGCCAACCAGCAGCAGCGCGCTCACGGTCATCATTGGCAGAAGCGTGGCCAACATCCTCATGTGGCGAGTATACGTTCGCCCCTTGTCGCGCGATGCCGTTGCCACCGCCCCTCGCCCCGTATACTGCTGAGCGACGTTCGGTTGTCCGGTGCGAGAAAAGTGAGGCGCGCGGTCCATGCAGCTCTACAACACGATGACAGGCGCAACGGAGCGCTTCGTCCCCCGTGATGGCGAAGTCAAGATGTACGTCTGCGGGGTCACCCCTTACGACACCACCCACGCCGGTCACGCATTCACCTACCTCACCTTTGACGTCCTCAAGCGGTTCCTCCAGTGGGACGGCCAGCAGGTCAACTACGTCCAGAACGTCACCGACATCGATGACGACATCCTCCGCAAGGCCAAGGAGGTCGGCATCGGGTGGGACGAACTTGGCCGCCGCGAGACCGACAAGTTCCTGAAGGACCTACGTGATCTCAACATCGAGATGCCGACCCACTACGTCCGTGCCACCGACCACATCGCCGACATGCTTGCCCTGATCAAGGACCTCATCGCCAACGGAAACGCCTACGAAGCCAATGGCAGCGTCTATTTCTCCGTCGCCTCAGACCCCGAGTTCGGCAAGCTCAGCCACATCCCGCGCGACCAGATGCTCGCCATCGCCAACGAGCGTGGCAACAACCCGAACGACCCCAACAAGAAAGACCCGCTCGATTTCGTGCTCTGGCAGGCTGCCGCCCCCGGCGAGCCCACGTGGGACTCTCCCTACGGACCCGGTCGCCCCGGCTGGCACATCGAGTGCAGCGCGATGGCCACCCACTTCCTCGGCCCCGAGATCGACATCCACGGCGGCGGCGGGGACCTCGTCTTCCCGCACCACGAATGCGAGATCGCCCAGACCGAGAACGCCTTCAAGCGCGAGCCCTTCTACCGCGTCT
>JAPOLF010000227.1 GCA_029977305.1 bacterium
CGGTTAGAAGCGACATCCCCTTGCTGCGCTGCGACACCCAATCTCCGCTCATCTGATCGCAGGGCAATCCCCACACTTTCTCCGAGTAGCGCTGGAAGAAGAGGCGATAGAGAGTCGGACCGAACTGGTCGATGTAGGCATCTTCCATGGTGACGACCGGTGTCGGCGAGATCCGCGACTTTGCCCGGGTCAAACCGAAATCCGCCATCGCCCGCGCCGACACCGCCGGGCCCATCGCCGACAGCGCATTGCTGATCTTCAGGGGGTAGTCGACATACTTCCCATCGAAGTAGATGCGACTGGTGCGGTTGACCCAGAGCAACTCCTCCGCCACCACTTCACGGAAGAGGTCGTTGAGTTCGTCATTCTTGGTGAACCACCGGTGGCCGCCGATGTCGAACTTGAACTGCCCATGCTCAGTTTCGGTGCGGATCGTGCGGGAGAGTCCGCCGACGAACGGCGCCCGCTCCAACACGCGGACTCTGCGGCCGGCCTTGGTCAGCACATACGCAGCGCAGAGCCCTCCCGGGCCCGCCCCGAGCACCACCACCTCGTCCGAGGTTCCAGCAGCGTGATCGCTGGCGGAGGACGGCACGTCGCCCAAGATTCCCGACACCGACCTGTCCTTCCTCACTGCCCCGCTGCCGACATGGTCAACCTCGGCAGCACACTCGCCCACACTCGCGGGCGCGCCGACAGCGGTGCTGGCGGCGTCATCCCTGAGTGTAATCCACCAGTTATGGCATCAGACGATCGGAGCGACTGAAGCCGATGTCAGGGCGCGGTCCCCTCCATCTCACTCTTCACTTGGCGCAGCGCGGCGATGAGTTGGATATCGCCACTGTCCTTCAAGCGCTCTACCGTGGGCATCGGGCCATCCGCGGGGCGATTCGGGAAGACGGAGGTCGGAAGGACCACCTTGATGACCGGCTCAACCCCCTCCTTCCACAGCTGGTCGCCATCGGGTGAAAGCCAGAGAGCGGTCCCCAGCAGTGCGATGGAACCATCCTCAAGATTGAAGGGCGTCAGCACTGTCCCGGTGCCGAAGGTCTTCTCACCAACAGTCACCGCTCGGCCGTTCTCCTCCAAGGAACTGGCGACGATCTCGGCTGCCGAAGCGGACTCGCGGTCGATGAGCACCACCAGCGGCTTGTCGAGCCATGCCCCGTCGCGTCCGAGGGTGTTGACGGGATAGACGGTGCCGTCCCGGTTCTGCTGCTGATAGAGCACGGCACCCTCATCCATGAATTCACTGGCGACGCCTATTGCTTGGGCCAGCAGGCCGCCGCCATTGCCGCGCAGATCGAGGATGACCCCCTCGCCACCAGCTGCGTCGATCTCGGCCAGCGCATCCTGCAGCATCGAGGACGCATTCGCCGAAAAGTCCACCAATCGGATCTGCGCGACATTGCCCGGCAGCATCCGCCACGTCACCGTCGGCACGGTGATCCGTCCACGCGTGATGACGACGGTTTGCGACGCCGTCGCATTCTGGGGCATGAAGGTCACCGACACGTCGGTCCCCGACTCGCCCAACAGCATGTCGGCGACATCGGTTGATGTCGCGAACATGGTGTCCTCGCCGTCGACCTCCATGATCGTGTCACCCTGTTTCAGTCCTGCCGCCTCAGCCGGAGACCCAGGGAATGCCCACATCACACGCGGTCGGGCATCGCGGAAATCCATCTCGACACCGATGCCGCTATATGTGCCAGCACTGTCGTCATAGAACTCCGCGGCGTCATCTGCCGGGATGAAGCGGCTGTGGCCGTCGTCACCCAAAGCGGCGATCATCCCCTGCGCCGCACCCATCACCAATGCCTGATCGTCAATCTCGTCCGCAAGCGGCCATTGCTCATGGATGACCTGCCACACCTCCTCGAGGGTGGCATAGGACGACTGGTCAGCGAGGGTAGTGTCTTGGGCCTGGACCGCTGGACTTATGTCAGCAAGCCGGTCGATGTTGGCACCAGCAACGAACATCAGCGCGGCCAATGCGCCGATGCGCAACCGCGATCCGGTAGTGCCGCTCAGATGTGACGTGGGCATGTCGGACTCTCCTCGGGGCTGTTCCCCGCTATTGGATGACATACGCTGCGGCAGCGTCCGAGGTTCACTTTTCGCGCGCGCGACGGCTCAGACGAGCCCCTCGGGTCGCATCGTGTGCCAGGACGTGCGCGTCTGGAACGCCTCGCCAACGGCAAGCACCAGGTCATCGCTCCAAGCGGGCCCCATGACCTCAACAGCAGTTGGGAGGCCGAGTCGCCCGGGCCCAGTCGGGAGGGAGATCGCCGGCAAGCCACAAAGATTACCCGCGGCACCGAGCGATGGACCCTGATGTTCGTCGTAGTAGGCCGGCCGGAGGGTCGAGACCTCTGGGGCGACCCGATACTCCGTTGGCGCGACGAGCACATCGACCTCCTGGAACAACTGCGTCATGGCAGCAGCGCCGAGGGTGCGGATTCGCTGAGCCCGCAGGTAATCGACCGCCGGCATGGACAGTCCGTCGAGCACGCCGTACCGATCTTCCGGCGCCGTGAGCTCGAGCGAGCGACCTTCCTCGACGAACTGCTCGAATGCGGATGCCGCCTCGGCGTGAATGATGATCGTGGCCGCCTCATCCCAGGGAAGAGCGGGGAGGTCCACGAGTTCGACAATGCCGATCGAGCGGAGCACGTCCACTGCATCGTCAAAGCGTCCGCGAGACTCGGGTTCCATCGCCTCGCTCGCGCCCCGGAGCACGCCGATGCGCAGCGTCCCCGAGGTGGGGATCGCCCGAGAGGTGCCGCGCACCAACGATGCTGGATCCGCCTCATCCGGCGCAGCGATGGCGGCGAGCACCCGCCTACAGCTCGCGGCCGATCGGGCCATCGGCCCGATCTTGTCCATCGACCACGAAAGCGCCATTGCCCCACGTCGGCTCACCGCGCCAAAGGTGGGGCGGAACCCCGTGATCCCGCACAGCGCGGATGGGTTGGTGATGCTGCCCCACGTCTCGGTTCCGATGGCGAACGGAACGCACCCAGCTCCCACCACCGCACCGCTTCCCGTGGAAGATCCACCCGCCCAATGGTCGAGATTCCATGGGTTGCGGCCCGGGCCGGTGAGCGCGGCGTCTGCTTGCTCGTAGCCGAAGCCGCCGGCTAGTTCGACCATCGCCACTTTGCCGACGATCACCGCACCCGCCGCCTCAAGGAGGCTCACCACCGCCGCATCGTCCGGGATCCACTGATCTCGCAACGGAGCCGCACCCCATGTCGTCGGCGCGTCAACCGTGGAAAACAGGTCTTTCACAACGCACGGAACCCCATGGAGCGG
>JAPOLF010000228.1 GCA_029977305.1 bacterium
ACGGTGAGGGCGGGATCGTCGTTGACGGCGTCACCGCCGACGGCGCGGTGGTCGACACCGTCCTGACGCTGGAGGAGACCGCGTTGGGGATCACGCTCCCGACGGCGCTCGCTCCCGGCGCATCGACCTCAATTTCCATGGCATTCACCACCACGGTGCCGCTGGGCAGCCTCGGGAGTTACGGCATCTTCCGGCGGAGCACCTTGACCGACACGTGGACCGTCGCGGACTGGTACCCGATTCTCGCGGTGCACGAGGCAGGCGGGTGGAATCTCTCACCGCCGAATGGGGTGGGTGATCCGACCTTCGCCGAAGCCAGCCTCTATGACGTGCGGCTGACCGTGCCGACCGGAACCCAAATCGTCGCCAGCGGCGTCGAGGTGGAGGTGGAAGAGGCGGAGGGCATCGCGACGCACCGGTTCATCGCCGGGCCGGCCCGCGATTTCACCATGGTGCTCTCATCCGGATTGGTGACCACGACCTTGGAGGCCGATGGGGTGCGCGTGGCAGTGCTCGCGGATCCGGCGATCCCGGCGAGTGTCGAACTGGAGACCGCGGCCGAGATCGCGTTGCGGGCGTTGGCGGTCTTCGAGGAGCGCTTCGGGCCGTATCCCTACAGCGAACTGGAACTGGTGCAGACGGAACTGAATGGGGCGCTGGCGGTGTCGTGGGCGGGAGTGATCTTCGTCGACACCGATGCCCTTGCGCGGTGGGCGGACGGTCAGGACGCGGCCTCGTTCGAAACACTGATCGCGCACGAAGTGGCGCACCTCTGGTGGGGCGCGGTGGTGGGGTCGGACTCCAATGTGCACCCGTTCCTCAACGAGGGTCTCGCGACGCTGAGCAGCATGCTCTACCAGCAGGACGAACAATCGCCCGATGTCGTCGCGCAGCAACTCGAGCGGTGGGTGGGGACCCCGATCCAGACGCTGATATGGCGCGGTGATCAAATCGTGGACCTCCCGGCCACCAGCGGCGATGCGATGAATTCGCGATACGAGGCGGTCTACGGCAAGTCCACGACCGGTTTCCTCGCTCTGCGGGAGGCGATCGGGGCAGCGGCGTTCGATGCAGTGTTGGGCGAATTCGCGATGGCGCACCGTTTCGGGGTCTTCACCCCGGAGGACCTGCGGGATGCCTTCGCCGCCGCTCCCGGGGCCGATCCGCAACTGGTTGAAACCCTCTGGCAGCGCTGGTTCAGCGAGACCGCCCTGACCGAGGCAGAGGCTGATGCGGCGCTGGCAGCATTCCTCGCGGAATGACCGAGCGGCCTGAGTGAACGTACATCTGGGTGATACACTGCGCGGAACTCGGGGCGGGGTGGCTCGAGGAGTCGGGCGGCGGCATCGCAGCCCGAGGTGCGCATCGACCACGGGAGGGCATGCACATGGACGTGCTATGGGGTTGGGGCATGATCGCCATCGGGCTGGTCGTTGCCGCCTTCGGAACGCGGTTCGTCCGTTTGGGGATCGCGCTGATCGGGTTCTGCGTCGGATTCCTCTTGGTCTTCGCGATCATGGGAGATCAAGGATCGGTGCAGTCGGTCCTGATCTCGATCGCTGCTGGCGCGGTCGGGGCCATCCTGTGCTTGGCGCTCTTCAAGTACGTTGCCTACCTCGCGGGTGCCGCTCTCGGCGTGGCGGTTGCCCTGTTGCTGACCTCGGCGATCGGCATGAGCCAAGGGGGCGCGGTGACGCAAACCCTGTCGATCGTCATCGCAATCGCGGCAGCGATCGGCGGCGGCATCATCGGCCCGATGATGGGGCGGAATGCGATGCTCCTCGCCGCGAGCGGCCTCGGCGCGATCATGATGGTGGCCGGGCTCAACCAGATGTACGCGAGCAAGCTCGGCGGCACGGAAACCAGCCAGCTGCTGGCGGGCTCGGTGAATGTCACCTTGTTCATCATCCTGTTCCTGCTCTCCTGCCTTGGGCAGGTGGATTTCAAGGGATTCGGGCGCGAGAGGGCATAGGCGTCACGCCCCTGACCGTCAACAAGGCCGGTGCGTGATCCGCCGCTGAGGTCCAGTCGGCTGGATCAGTTGGCGTTCACGCACCGGAGGACCAGCCACGAACCGGGGGCACCGATGGACTCTACGGTATCTACCACCCCGGCCGATTCGCCGCACATCTCGCTCCGTGCGTTGCTGAAGCGGCCGACCATGCAGATCCTCGCGATCTCCCGCATGGCGACCACGCTCGGGATCGTCACGCTGAGCTACGGCGCGATGGTCTATCTCGCCGAGAAGGGCGAGCCACAGATCGTCATCTCGATGTTCGGCGTGACCCGCTACGCGGCGGCGCTCGCCTTCGGGTTGGCGGGCGGCGTCCTCGCCGATCAGATGAGCAAGCGCAATGCGCTCGTCTACGCGTATGTGCTGCAGGCGATCCTCTGTTTCGCGGTGCCACCGATCTTCGGAACGGCCCTGCCGCAACTCTTCGTCGTGATGGTGCTCTCCTCCATCCTCGGGCAATTGACGATCCCGGCGATCAAGGCCGCGACCTCGCTCGTCGCGACACCGATGGAGGTGGCATCGGCATCGGCCTTGATCACGGTGACGAGCGGTGTCTCCTCGGCTCTCGGGTCGGCGGTGTTGGCGCCGCTGCTGATCAAGTTCGGCGGCATCCAAGCCGTGATGTACGGCTCCGGGGTGATCCTCCTCATCGGCGCGATCCGCTCACGCGGATTGCCGAACGAACCGGACAAGCACTCGTTCTGGAAAGCCTTCGACCACGTCGAGTGGCGCACGACCCTCCCGAGCCCGAATGACACCGCGCGCTGGCTCGTCGCGCACAAGGGGGTCGGCACGATCCTGATCTCCGGGGCATTGGTGCTCGGCATCTTCGATGCGGTCTCCTCGGTGATGCCGGTCTACCTGCGCGATGTGCTGCACATCAGCCCGGTCGACACGGTCTACGTGATGGCGCCGGGCGGGATCGGGTTCGCGCTGGGCACGATGGTCGGACCGCTGCTGATCAACCGGATCGGGGAGCGCCCCATCGCGACCGCGTCGATCATCGCGATGGCTGCCGGATGTTTCGGCTTCTACCTGATCGCGCACGTGACGCCGTTCCTGGCGCCGCTCAGCCCGCTGGGGCTCCTCCAGGTCTTCTTCAAGCACCCGATCCCCGCCGAAGTGAAAGCAGCCTCGGTGCTCTCGATCCCGTTGGCGCTCGGCAGCACGATGGGCGGTGCGGCGGCGCAGGCCTACGTGAACCGTCGCGTGCCGCTCTCGCTGCAGGGGTCCACCTTCGGCCGGCAGGAATTGATCAACAACGCGG
>JAPOLF010000229.1 GCA_029977305.1 bacterium
ATGCGGTCTTGGCCATCTGCAACAGCGAGAGCATGCCTTCCTGCATGCGAGCGCCGCCGCTGGAGACGATGGTCAGCAGCGGGATGCCGCTGCGCACTGCTCGGTCGGCAGCACGGGAGACTTTTTCGCCGACCACCACCCCCATGCTGCCGCCGAGGAATCCGAAATCCAGTACGGCCACCGAAACGGGATGTCCATCGATCCTCATGATCCCGGTGATGATCGCGTCACGTTCGCCGGTCTGCCGCTGCAGGGCTTCGAGACGCTCCGCGTACCGCTGGTCATCCTCGAACTGCAGCGGGTCGCGTGAGACCAGGCGCGCATCGCGCTCCCGAAACGAGCCGGGATCAGCAAGAGAGGCAATGATCGATCGTGCCGATAGTAGGTCGTGATGCCCGCATATCGGGCAGACGGCCAGCGTGAGCCACAGCTGCTCCTCGCCGATCTCCGCGCCACACGATGAGCAGGCATGGGGCACGACCGGGGCACTTCCCGCGCTCGGGCGACCAATGGAGCGGATGACGGAACGGACGGGTTCACGCATGGTGCAGCCCTTTCGGCAGGCCTCCGGCGATTGGTCATGTGCTAGGTATACGCGAATCATGGGACCAAAGGTTTCCTTGCCGCAGGAAATGCCCATGTACAATGGTTGCGTTGGTCCGACAGCGTTGTGTCGCGGTGCATCAGATGGCTTCGTCGTCCGAGAAACCTGAGATTCGCGTCGACGTTCTGCGGCAGCTCGCCGAGCAGGGGATGCGTGATGCTGAGTTTCGCGCGGTGGCGCGCGGAGACCTGCAGGCTGCGCTCGATCAATTTGGGTACCACCTCAACGACGCAGAGATGGCCTTGGTCGTCGCCTTCCGCGATTCGCTGGCCGATGCCGGGATCGATCTCGATCTGGTGAGTGAGTTCAACGAAGAGCAGCTGCTCGGGTTGCTCGGGAAGCAGTTGTGACCGGCGCGATGGCGTCAGCAGACAGGAAGCGGTAGGGAGGATCCACGTGCCGATTGGTGTGGTTCGAGGGAGCGACGGTTCCCGGCGATTGGTGAGCATCGTGGATGGCCGAGTGGTCGACGTGGCCGCTGCAGGAGGACCAGCCTCCTTGCAGGACCTGATGCATCTCCGGAGCGATCAGGCGCGTGCCGCACTTGGTGGTGTCTCTGGCGCCGAGGGTTCTCCACTCGCTGACGCGCAGTTCCTCGCTCCCATCGATGCGCAAGAGGTCTGGGCTGCAGGGGTGACCTATCTTCGCTCGCGCGATGCGCGGATGGAGGAATCCACCCAGAAGAATGTGTATGACCTCGTGTACGAGGCCGATCGCCCGGAAATCTTCATGAAGGGGACCGCGCGGCGGGTGCAAGGCCCGGGTGAGGAGATCGCGGTTCGCAGTGACTCGACCTGGGATGTCCCTGAGCCTGAACTCGCCCTCGCGATCAACCGCCATGGTGAGATCATCGGGTACACCATCGGCAACGACGTCTCCTCACGGTCGATCGAAGGGGCGAATCCGCTCTATCTCCCGCAGGCGAAGGTCTACACCAAGTGCGCGGCGCTCGGTCCTGTGATCGCCCTCGCGTGGGAAGTCCCCAACCCCCGGGCGCTCGGCATCACGCTGACGATCCGCCGCGGCGGCGCGGTCGCGTTCTCAGGCGAGACGTCGACGTCGCAGATGCGGCGCACCTTCGAGGAACTCGCGGCGTTCCTCTTCCTCGACAACGATTTCCCGGACGGCGCCTTCCTGATGACCGGGACGGGGGTGATCCCGCCCTCGGAATTCACCCTCGAGCACGGTGACGACGTGGAGATTGCGATCGACGGCATCGGTTCGCTGCGAAACCCGGTGATCCGCCTCGGCAAGGCATGAGCGGCGCATCGCATTGGGGTGAAGGCGTCCACGGTGATGCCATTGCGCTCGACGATGTGTGCGTCTGGGTACCTGATCGCGTCGACATCTTGCGCGGAGTCTCGTGGCGGGTGCGAGCCGGAGAGCGCTGGGCGCTGCTTGGTCCGAATGGCTCGGGCAAGAGCACGCTCTTGTCTATCGTCCAAGCCCTGCGCTTTCCCAGTTCCGGGAGCAGCACGGTGCTCGATTGCGCCTTTGGATCCTGTGACATCCCGCAGATGCGGAAGCGAATCGGCGTGGTCGATCCAGCGCAACGCATGCTCGAGTGGCTCACGGTGGAGGAGTTGGCGCTAACCGGCGTCACCAACACCATCCGCCCCATCTGGGATGCCTACGGCGAGCAGGAACTTGCGAATGCGCGCGAGGCGCTGATGCTGGTGGGGTGCGAGGGCATCCTGCAGCGACCCCTCTCAACCTGTTCCCAAGGTGAGCGGCAGCGGGCGCGACTCGCGCGGGCGCTGGTCACCCAGCCGGATCTCCTCCTGCTGGACGAGCCGGCGGTCGGGCTCGATCTCCCGGCGCGAGAAGCGCTGATCCTCGCGCTCGACGATCTCACCGTGACCCGGCCGGAACTCACCACCGTGCTGGTGACCCATCATCCGGAGGAGATACCGGCATCCACCACACACGCCTTGCTCATCCGCGCTGGGGAGGTGGTCGCGGCTGGGCCGATCGAGCAGACCGTGTCGGCTGAGAGCATGACGGCGTGCTTCGGCATGCCGATCGCGATCACGCGGTCCGGGGGGCGCTGGTTCGCCCGAGCTGAGGCCAACTGGGCCCGCTCCGGTTCGGCAGCCCACGGGGAAGCCGCTTCGTCCGCGGCGTTTGACGACTCCGAGGGATTCTGACGGTTTAGGCGACCCCGCACCAGTTCATCGTCGTCGCGGCGAAGAGCTTGGTCGCCTTGATCAGATCTGCCACCGGGAGGAACTCGTTCGTCCCGTGAATTCCCCAACTGGGATCGCCGACCCCGAACACCAGCGACGGTTGTCCTTCCGGGAACCAGAAGTTGGCGTCGCAGACGAACGGCGACGTTTCCACCACCGGGCGCTCACCCGTCACGGCTTCCATGGTCTCGGAGATCGTGAGCACCGCTGGGTGGTCGAACGGCATGTTCACCGGCTCCTTCACCCAGGGCGCGGCCGATGCGGCATCGAGTGGAAGGTCGAGCACCGGTGGGTGGTCCCGCAACCACGGGTAGGACTCGGTGACCCGATCGATGCAGGCGCGAATCTCGTCCATCACTTCGGCTGCGGTGAGGTGCGGGTAGAAGAGCAACGAACCGGTGGCTTCGCACGAATCGGGAACCGATGTGAGCGACGAACCTCCCTGGATGGTGTTGATGTTGATGAACATCCCTCCCGAGGGCACGTTG
>JAPOLF010000022.1 GCA_029977305.1 bacterium
GCGACGTTTCAGCCGCTGGAGACAGTGCGCTCGAGCCGCCGTGCCGGGGACGAGCAGCAGTTCGGAGCACTGGCCGGCGCGCGCGGGATAGCGGCGGACCTCGTGCGAGGCGAGGCCCGGGTGCAACCGGTGATCGACGCTCTGCTGGGACGCACGCTGGTGGTGACCGATATCGAAGCGGCGCGGAAGGTGGTGCCATCGCTTCCCCTCGGGTGGAGCGCGGTGACGCTCGCGGGCGAAATCGCGCGGAGCGGCGGCAGTGTCACGGGTGGCGCTGCGGTGCGCGAGAGCGGGGTGCTCGGGCGCGAGCGCGAATTGCGCGACCTGCCGGCGGAGATCGATCGGTTGAGCGGGGTGCTCGAGGAGGCGCGAGCCGCGTTCGGTGATGCCGAGCAGCGGATCCGCACCTTGGCGGGCGAGCGCCGTGCGACGGAGTCCGCACGAGCCGGGTTGATCGCAGCGGGTGAGGAACGACGGCGTCAGCAGACGCGGCTCGACGCGTGGCTGGCGGAACTCGTGCGTGAGCGCGACGGCTCCGAGGTGCGGATCGCGGCGCTCGATGAGGAAGCACTGCAGACCGCGCAGGCGCACCGTGAGGCCGATGCGCTGCAGGCATCACTGGCGACAGCGATGGCTCAAGCGATCGCGGATCGCGACGGGCATGCGACGCGGGTGAGCGCAGCTGCCGAGGCATTGGCGGAAGCCGAGCGAATGGCATCGCAGGCGGCACAAGATCTTTCGGTCTTGGAGGAACGGCTGCGGGCCGAGCGTCGGCGCGAGCAGTCGCTGCAGGGACAGGCACGGGCGGCAGCGTATGAGCTGACGCTGCGACAAGAGCGCATCGACGCCCTGCGCGGTGAGCGTGATGCGCTGGCGGAGATGATCGGGACGGCGCATGTCGACATCGTCACGCTGGAGCAAGAGCGATCCGGATTGGATGTCGATCGGGTGCCGCTGGAGCAAGCGGTGCGCGACTCAGAGGCCAATGCCTCGGGCAGCGGCAAGTTGCTCGATGCGGCACGGAACGCGTTGCTCGACGCCGAGCGCGCCCACGGGCATGCACAGGTGCAGCTGGAGCGATTCAGCGGCGATCTGAGCACGCTGCAGCAGCGGGCGGCGGATGAACTCGGGTTTGAGACGGTGGAGGAGCTCGAGCCGCTCTTCGCCGACCCGGGGGCGCTGGATGCGTCCGAGGCATCGGTGGTGCAGGAGCGCGAGCGGGAGATCCACAAGCTCAAAGACCGCCTGCGGCGGATCGGATACGTCGGTGAGGACGCGGTTGCGGACTACGAGCGCGAGGCAGAGCGCGGGCTCTTCCTGCGGACGCAGTTGGACGACATCGACGGCACCAGTGCGGCGCTGCGCGAATTGCTCGATGATCTCGACAAGACGATGAAGCACCGGTTCGAGGAGACCTTCGCGCGGGTCGCGGCGGCGTTCACCGATCTCTTCACGATCCTGTTCGGCGGCGGCACCGCTGAGCTGATCATGGTGCGGGACGACGACGGCGAGGCGGGGATCGACGTGGTGGCGCAGCCCCCGGGCAAGCGGCTGCAGAATCTCGCGCTGCTCTCGGGCGGCGAGCGATCGCTGACGGCGGTGGCGTTGCTGTTCGCCATCCTGCGCGTGAACCCGGCACCGTTCTGCCTGATGGACGAGGTGGACGCGGCGCTCGACGAGGCGAACGTGCTGCGCTTCCGCGAGCAGGTGCAGCACCTGACGAACCAGACGCAGATGATCCTGATCACCCACAACCGGGGGACGATCGAGATCGCCGACACGCTGTACGGGGTGTCGATGGGCTCGGACGGGGTGAGCAAGGTGTTGTCATTGCGGCTGAGCGAGGTGCCGTTGGAGTAGTCCAACCCGATAGCCAAGGACGCCATCACCGCCCGGCAGCGTGCTGCCGGGCGGTCCGTTTGAACGGGTGGCGCAGGCCCTCGACTGTCGATTGCGGGATTCCGCTGCAGGCGTATCAGTCCGCGGTGGTCGGGAAGATCGCTGCGACGTAGGCGGCGATGTCCTCGCGCGATTCGGTGCCGTCGAGGAGCATCGCCTCGAGCACCTCGACGCTCTCGGGGTGGAGGTCGTCGAGGACACGGACGATATCGCGGCTGTTGCGGCTTGGCGAGGGATCGGTGACGAAGCCGTGCATCTCGTCAATGAGCCGTTCCGTGTCGACGCTGATCCGGACGAAAGGATTGCGGAAGGACACCGGCGACTAGTGGGCGCTGTCAGCGGGGCGCTGCTCGAGAACGACGTCGACGGCTTCGAGCGGCATGTTGCCCATCAGGAGATCGGATGGCGGGCGCGTGGTGTCGCGCAGCTCGGCCCGGGCGAGGAGTTCGCGGGCGGCGACCTCGGCATCGGCTGCGGCGACCACCATCCAATCCGCTGCGCGTTCGGCGATGCGACCGATGGTCGCCTCTTCGCGGCGCTGCGGACCAGGAGCATTGAGAAGCCCCCACGCCGCACCTGCGGCGCCACCGAGAATGGCTCCGACCCAGAATGCTGCAGTGTGTCGATCGTTGGCCGCCATGGCTGATCTCCTCCCGGAGGGTTCGACCCGTGCGGGCGGGGCGCGCGTCATGATGTCGCAGTTGTACCAGTATTGGGACGTCTCGCGCATCCGCCGTGATACCGGGTGGGGCGTTGCGCAGGGTAGACTGCGGGCAGTACGCGGGAATCCGATGAGCGGGGCAGGCCGATGGAATTCATCGAGATCGTCGAGATCCTGAGCCGGGTGATGGAGGGGATCGGCGTTGCCGTGATCGCCATCGGGTCGCTGCTCGCCATCCTGCGCGCCTACAAGCTGTGGGTCACCAAAGCCGCCTCGAACGACGTTTTCAAGCTGTTCCGCACCGGAGTGGCACAGGCGATCTTGCTCGGCCTCGAGTTCTTGGTGGCCGGTGACATCATCCGGACAGTGGCGGTCGACCCGACGTTTCAGAGCGTCGGGGTGTTGGCGATCATCGTGTTGATCCGCACCTTCCTCAGCTTTGAGATGACGCTGGAGATCGACGGCCGGTGGCCGTGGCAGCAGGCACCCGCGACGCCAAGCGAAGGTTCCGGGGGTCCGAGCGTCCCGGCTTAGGCGGCCTCATCCTTCACGGCGTGCAGCCGCAGGAAGTAGTCGATGTGGTAAATCCTGCCGGCGCTGCGCAAGCGTGGGCTGAGTCGCTCCGCCACTTGCTGGAAGGAAATGATCTCCGGTTGCGAGACGAGGTAGCGGGTACCGTGATCGATCACCGCAGCATGGCCTGAGGCGAGGACGTTCTGGCACCAGTCGACGTCGGTGCCGTACGGGAGGGGGATCAGCATCTCCTCCCCTTCGACCTCGACGACGACGGGCGTCGCACGATCTTCACCGCTTCGGCGACCGGTGGTCTCGACGCGCGCGGCGTACCATCCCGGCTTGCCCGCCATGCGGAGCATCTGCGGGTTGAGGACGTTGCGGTTGAACGTCTTCACCGCCCGCACGGCTGGTGGCCACTTCCGGCGGAACGCGGCGATCATGCCGACTCGCGCGATCAGCAGCGGCACCACCCCCCAGAGCATGACAGGATGTTTCCACCATGGCCGGTGCACGGGCGTGGTCTCCACGACCGCCGCACTGCTGAGCACGGGTTCCGCCTGTCGCCGTCGCATCATCATTCACCTCCCGGGGCCCTGTGAATGTGAGGTGGCCCCTGTGGGGACCGCAGATGCAGGACGCGTGCCGTCAGCGTGGTGTGGCTACGATATGTGCGCGATGACCTCGCCGGCGCGCACCGCTGCTCCGACCTCCACCAAGAGGGCAGCGACGGTGCCGGTGCGATGGGCGGTGACTTCGTTCTCCATCTTCATCGCCTCGACCACGCAGATGACCGCACCCGCCTCGACGGTGTCGCCGACCGCGGCGGCGAAGCGGATCACTGTGCCTTGCACCGGGGACGGGAGATCGGGGCCGTCCGCCGTGGCGACGGCGGCACGCGGGAGGTTGCGCGTCGGACGAGCGACCTTGCGCTTGCCATTGTCCGCGGCGGAGGTGCCCTCGGCGAGTCCGTTGACGCGCACGAGGAAGCGGCGGCCGTTGACCTCGGTGACGATCTCGCGGGCCGGGACGGCGTCTTCCCCGGGGGACGGGATGATCGTCGACGGGGGCGGCAACACCTCCGGATGCTCGGGGATGAAGGTGGTGGCGAGATCGCCGGCGATGAAGGCCGGATGTGCCAAGACGTTGCGATGGAAGGGGATCGTGGTGGGAACCCCCTCGACGATGAACTCGGCGAGGGCGCGCTGCATGCGGGCGATTGCCTCGGCACGATCGCGGCCGTGGGCGATGACCTTGGCGATGAGCGAGTCGTATTGGGTGGGGATGGTGAGGTCCTGCCCGGTGCCGCCGGAGAATGCGCTCTCGACGCGGATCCCGGGGCCGGTAGGGAGGCGGAAAGCCGTCATCCGTCCCGGTGCCGGGGTGAAGTTGCGGCCGGGATCCTCGGCATTGACGCGGCACTCAATCGCGTGGCCGCGCGGATGGATTTCCGCCTGGGTGAACGTGAGGGGATGACCGGCGGCGACGCGGAGTTGCTCGGCGACGAGATCGATGCCGGTGACCTCCTCGGAGATGGGGTGCTCGACTTGGATGCGGGTGTTCATCTCGAGGAAGTGGAATTGGCCGTCGGCATCGAGCATGAATTCGATGGTGCCAGCGTTGCGGTACCCCACCTCGCGGGCGAGGGAGGCGGCTGCGGCGAACATCGCGGCACGAGTCTCCGGGCGGTAGTGGGGCGCGGGGGTCTCCTCGATGAGTTTCTGGTGGCGGCGTTGGATGCTGCAGTCGCGTTCACCGAGGATGACGACTTCACCGTCGGCGCCGGCGATGAGTTGGATCTCGACGTGGCGGGCGCGATCGAGATAGCGCTCGAGGTAGACCTCGGGATTGCCGAAGGAGCGGGTGGCTTCGGAGACCGCGCCGGTGAAGGCATCGGGCAGGTCATCCGGTGTGCGCGCGACGCGGAAGCCACGCCCCCCACCCCCACCCGAGGCTTTCACCGCGAGCGGGAAGCCGATGTGCGCGGAGGCGGCGACGGCGTCTTCGAGGGAGGCGACGGGTCCGTCGGTGCCGGGCACCACGGGGACCCCGGCACGGATCGCGATTTCGCGGGAGCCGATCTTCTCGCCCATGGCGCGGATGGCAGTGGCGGGGGGGCCGACGAAGATGATGCCGGCGGCGTCGCAGGCGTCGGCGAAGGCGGCGTTCTCGGCGAGGAAGCCGTAGCCGGGGTGGATGGCATCGGCATTGGCACGCTTGGCGACGTCGATCAGGGCGGGGATGTCGAGGTAGGGAATGGGGGCGTCGCTGGGGATGCGGTAGGCATCGGTGGCGAGCGTGACATGGAAGGCGTGCTCCTCGCCAGGCCCGTAGACGGCGATGCCGTCGATGCCGAGATCACGACAGGCACGGAGGATGCGAACGGCGATCTCGCCACGATTGGCGACGAGGACGCGAGAGAGTTCACGGGGCATGGGGCGGGGCTCCTCCGGGGCACGCAACGTGCGGCAATCGTACCCGTCTTGGCGGGGCGATGAGTGGCCACGGCATGGGCCACGATGGACCGCGGTGGCATACTGCGATGCATGAGGAGCGGGAGGCACCTGGGAGGGTGATGCGATGACGGATTGGACCGGCGTGCAGGGGGACATCGCGAGCATTCGCAAGGACTACACCCTGCAGGGCCTGGAGGAATCCGAGGTCGCCGATGATCCGGTGGCGCAATTCAGGACGTGGTTCGCCGAGGCCGCGGAGGCCGGGGTGTTGGAGCACAACGCGATGATCCTGGCGACGACGGGTGACGACGGTCAGCCGTCCGCACGGGTGTTGCTGCTGAAGGGGGTTGATGCGGGGTTCGTCTTCTTCACCAATTACACGAGCCAGAAGGGGGAGGACCTCGCCCACAACCCGAAGGCGGCGATGACGTTCTTCTGGCCGCAATTGGAACGGCAGGTGCGGATTGAGGGGACGATCGCGAAGATCGACCGGGAGGAGACGGAGGCGTATTTCCATTCGCGTCCGCGCGGCAGTCAATTGGGGGCGTCGGCGTCGCCGCAGAGCCAAGTGGTGGACGGGAGGGCGTCGCTCGAGGCGCGGTTCCGGGAGCTTGATGCGCGGCACCCGGAGGGCAGCGAGATTCCAGTGCCGGGGCACTGGGGCGGGTACCGATTGACACCGGAGCGGATCGAATTCTGGCAGGGACGGCCGAGCCGGATGCACGATCGCCTGCGGTATCGGCGCGACGGCGTTGCGTGGGTGCTTGAGCGGCTCGCCCCGTAGCCTGTTTTTGGCTTGTACGCGTCATCGGGGTATCAACAGAATCGGGATGCAACTCTCCTTCAATAGGGGGATGGCAACCTGTTTCGGGGGTCCTACTCTTGAACCAGAGGCCATCAAACCGTTGATGCTGGGAGAGGTGAGATGCGACGCACGTTGATCATGGTGCTCACGATCCTGATGGTGCTCGGGGGGCCACTCGGAGTGGCCGCGGGCGACCGGGGTGGGCACAAGCGGGACGGCAAGGCAGCGGTCACCACCGAGGCCAAGCAGGGCCGCAACGGCAAGCGCGACAAGCGGGATCCGAAGGAACTCGAGACAGGCGTCCTGACGGAGCGTGCGACGCAGGCCGATCCGGTGGGGTCGCGCCTGTACAACATCACCTTCCGCAATGTCGACGACCCGAAGGCGGCCGCCGACAAGATGGCGGAGGAGTATGACCTCAAGCCGACGCACGTCTACAAGAATGTCTTCAAGGGCATGGCCGCGAAGATGTCGCCGGAAACTGCCCGCAAACTGGCCAAGGACGGCCGGGTGAAGTCGCTTCAGCAAGCGAAGCGGATCAAGCTCGATGCGCAATCGATCCCGACCGGGATCAATCGCATCGACGCGGAGCAGAATCCGCTGGCGGCGATCGACGGCACCGACACCCGGGTGAATGTCGACGTGATGGTGATCGACGAGTTGGTCGCCATCCACAATGACCTGAATGTGGTCTCCCGCGGCGACTGCGTGGACGGCTCGGTCTCGGGCAACGAGACGGGAATCGGACATGGCACGCACGTCTCCGGCACGATCGCGGCACTGGACAACGGGATTGGCGTGGTCGGCGTGGCGCCGGGCGCGCGGATCTGGTCGGTGAACGTGTTCGACAGCCAGGGCTACGGCTATGACAGCTACATCGCCTGTGCGCTCGACATCGCAGCGGTCCCGGGCAATGACATCGAAGTGGTGAACATGAGCCTCGGCGGCTATGACACCCAGGTCGGCAGCTGCAACGAGAACCTGATGCATGCGGCGGTGTGCCGCGCGGTGAATGCCGGAGTGACCGTGGTGGTCGCCGCTGGCAACGAGAGCTCCGATGCGCGCTACAGCGAGCCGGCGAACTACCCGGAAGTGATCGCGGTCTCAGCGCTGGACGATCGTGACGGCACGACCGCGTCGGACAAGTTCGCCACATTCTCGAACTACGGCTCTTACGTCGACATCGCTGCACCGGGGGTGAACATCACCTCGACGATGCCGGGCAACGCCTACGGCACGATGAGCGGGACCAGCATGGCGAGCCCGCACACGGCTGGCGCGGCAGCCCTGTACAAGGCCCAGAACGACGGGGCCACCCCAGCCCAAGTGAAAACCGCCCTGCTCAACAACCGCGAGCAGGTGGCGATGTCCGGTGACCCGGACGGGATCAACGAGGGCATCCTCAACGTCCGCAACCTCAACACCAGCGGTGGCGGTGACACGACTCCGACCCCCTCCCCCACGCCGTCGCCCACCCCGTCGCCCTCGCCGACCCCTTCCCCGAGCCCGGTGGACACCACCGCACCGACCGTCGCGATCACCAGTCCGACCGGGAGCGTTGTGAGCCGCAACTTCACGATCACGGCCACGGCGAGCGACGCCTCGGGCATCGCGCGGGTTGAGTTCTGGTACTGCACGAGCGCCGGCTGCGGCCAGATCGGGACGGACACGACGGCTCCGTACTCGATGCGGGTCTCCGGTCAGCGCGGCACCTACACGCTCTTCGTCCGTGCCTACGACAAGGCGGGCAACATGGGCGAGAGCACCAGCAAACCGATCACCATCCGCAAGCGCTAACCCAGAACGCGCAGCGAAACGAACGGGGCCCCGGTCGATGACCGGGGCCCCATTCATTGCCCATCAGATGCTGCGGGAGGTCAGCGGACCGCCTTCTCGGCGACACGCTCCGCCCCCTCCGAGGCGGGGAGGTAGAGCTTCCGGATGTAGTCGATGACCATGCGCTGCGCGCTGAATGCGGGCGCGTTGGTGCTGATCGCCGCCTTCATGGTGCGGACCCAATCGGTGGGAACGTTGTCGGCATCGCGATTGTCGTAGAAGCGCGGCACGATGTCGTTCTCGATGAGGTCGTAGATGGCCTGCGCCTCTTCGTGGTTCTGGGTCTGCTCATCGCCGACGAAGGGGTGAATCCCCCAGCCATTGCCATTCTTGCCGTCCCAGCCCTCGATCCACCATCCGTCGAGGATGGAAAGGTTGGGAGCGCCGTTGGCAGCGGCTTTCATGCCGGAGGTGCCGCTCGCCTCGAGGGGAGCGCGGGGGTTGTTGAGCCAGACGTCGACGCCAGCGTAGAGCTTGGCGGCGATGGCCATGTCGTAGTTCTCGGCGAAGGCGATGCGCCCGTTGAAGCGGGGGTCACGGGCCTTCCAGTAGATCTCCTGAATCAAGGACTTGCCACCGTCGTCGGCGGGGTGTGCCTTGCCGGCGAAAATGATCTGCACGGGCTTCATCGGGTTGTTGAGGATGCGGGCGAGACGGTCGATGTCGTTGAAGATCAGGGTGGCGCGCTTGTAGGTGGCGAAGCGGCGGGCGAAGCCGATCGTCAGCGCCTCACGTTCGAGGAGGGTGCCGCTGGCGACGACCCGGCCCGGATCGAATTCGCCACTCGACCAACGACGGCGGGTGTACTCACGCATGTAGGCCAGCAGCTGGCCCTTGGTGTGCAGGTGGAGCTGCCAGAGCTCGCGATCGGGAATGGCGTTGATGGCGGACCAGACCTCAGGGTCCTCTTGGCGCTCGTGCCAGTTGGCTGGCAGGTACTTGTCATAGAGCTCCTGATGATCGGGGGAGATCCAAGTCGGCAGGTGGACGCCGTTGGTGATCGAGGTGATCGGGGCGCGCGATTCCGAGACGCCGGGCCAGAGGTCGTGCCACATGTGGCGGGTGACCTCGCCGTGCTTCTGGGAGACGCCGTTGCGCTGGGCGCTGAGGCGCATGGCGAGGGCGGTCATGTTGAAGCCCTCGTTGCTCCCGTGCTGGCCGAGGGCGAGGAACTCGTCACGGCTGATGCCGAGCTGGGCCCAGTAGTGCCAGAAGTAGCGGTCCATCAGATCGGAGGGGAAGACGTCGTGGCCGGCGGGGACGGGGGTGTGGGAGGTGAAGACGGAGCTCTGGCGCACCCACTCGGCGGCATCGTCGAAGCCGAGGCCGGCGCTGGCGACGAATTCGCGGACGCGCTCGAGGAGGGCGAAGGCGGCGTGACCTTCATTGGCATGCCAGTACGTCGGGTTGAGGCCGATGGCGCGGAGGGCGCGGACGCCGCCGATGCCGAGGATGATCTCCTGCCGGAGCCGGTGTTCGCGGTCACCGCCGTAAAGGCGGGAGGAGATGGTGCGGGTCCAATCGGGGTTGCCCTCGACGTCGGCATCGAGCAGGAAGAGCGGGACGCGCCCGACCTGCACGCACCAGACGGCGAGTTTGACCGGGTTGGCGGGGTCGTCGAAGGGGACCTCGACGATGATCGGCTTGCCGTCCTGTCCCAAGAGGAGGGTGGTCGGCTCGGCCCACGGTTCGAGGTTGGCGGTGACATCTTGTTGCCACCCGACGGAATCCAGCTGCTGGAGCAGGTAGCCCTGCCGGTAGAGGAGCGAGACGGCGAAGAGCGGCAGGCCGAGATCGCTGGCGGTCTTGATGTGATCGCCGGCGAGGATGCCGAGGCCGCCGGAGTAGATCGGCAGCGCGGGATGGAGGCCGAACTCCGCCGAGAAGTAGGCGACGGGGCGGGAGATCAGGCTGGGCTCGTTCTTGCCGACCCACGAGGTGGTGGTGGCGTCATCGGTGAGGGCGTCGTACTGGCCCATGACGCGGTCGTAGGTCTCGCAGTACTGGGGATCTTCGGCAGCACGCTGGAGGCGGTTGGGATCGACGTAGCGGAGGAAGAGGACGGGGTTCCATTCGACCGTGTCCCAGAGGGCGGGATCGAGGGTGCGGTAGAGCCAACCAGCCTCGGGGTGCCACGACCACCAGAGGTTGAAGCCGAGTTCGTCAAGGCGGTAGATGCGCTCCGGGAGTTCGATTTGGGGCCGATCGACGGCGTGGACCATGGGTGCATCCCTCCGGGCATGGGTGACGGTCAGGTGCCGCTCGTGGGGCGATGCCCGAACGGCGTGAGCGTGGTCGTACACAGGCGTGCCGCGCTTCATCAGCGCGGCACTGACACCTGAGGGTACCACGGGCGGGAAGGCGGGCTCTTAGGCGGAAATGCCGACTCCGGTGCGGAATATTCGGGCGGCATGCACCCGCTCGGCGGCGGTTTCGCCGCTGAGGATGGCATCGGGGAGGCCGACGCCGCGATAGGCCATGCCGGCCAGCGCCAGCCACGGCAGATCCGCGAGGGCGGCGTCGATACGGGCGATCCGGGCCGGGTGGCCGAGGAGGTACTGGGGCATGCCGCGCATCCAGCGCTGAACGCGGGCGAGGACCGGCTGGCCGAGGGCACCGATCCGCTGCTGGACCTCGGCGACGGCGAGGGCGATGAGGGCGTCGTCGTCTTGGGCGAGGACGTCCTCTTGCCCATAGCGTCCGAGGAAGACCCGCATCAGGACGTACCCATCGGGGGCGCGGTGCTCCCATTTCAGGGAGGACCACGTGCAGGCGAGGATCGGGCTGCCGAGGGCGCGGGGGATGAGGTAACCGTGGGCGTCGCGGGCTATTCCGGCGCGGGGGGTTGGATAGGCGAGGGTGACGATGGCGCTTGAGGCGTGGGCGATGCCGCTGAGGTCCTCAGCAAGGGCCGGGGCGGCGGTGGCGAGGATCTCCCCCGCGACGAAGGCCGGGGTGGCGACGATGACGGCTTCGGCGTCGAGGCGTTCGCCGCTGGCGAGGATCACCGTTGGTCCGGAGGAGGCGTCGGGCGGCATCACGGCGGAGACCGGGGCGTTGACGCGGATGTCGACCCCGGACGCGGCGAGGCGATCGCGCAAGGCGGTGACAAGCGACTCCAAGCCCGCGCTGGGAGTCTTGAACGCAGGGCCGCTGGGCGAGGGTGTGCTGCGCCGGGCAGCGAGCACCCCCTTGGCGAGGCCACCGTGGCGGATCTCGGCATCACGCAACTGGGGGAAGGTGGCTTGGAGGCTGAGGAGGTCGCCGTCGGCGGCGTAGATGCCGGCCATCAGCGGCTCGACGAGACGCTCCCACACTTCGTCGCCGAGCCGACGGCGGACGAAGGTGCCGAGGGTCTCATCCTCAGTGCCGGTCTGGGCGGGGAGGACGCCATCAAGCGCGAGGCGAGCCTTGCCACGCGGTGAGAGAAGACGTGAGCGGAGGATCGGGGTGAGTTTGGTGGGGACCAGCCCGGTGAGGCCTTCCGGGAGTTCATGCAGTGTGCCGCCCCATGCGACGTAGGCGCGGTGGGGTTGCGGGGTGATGCCTTGGAGGGTGTCGAGGAGGCCGAGATCGGCACAGAGGCCGATGCCGCGCGGTTTGGCAGTGAGGAAGGAATCGGGGCCGCCCTCGACGAGGAACTGGGCACCGTTGTCGGCGGTGAGGGTTTCGGTGCGGATCTTGCCGCCGAGGCGGTCATCCGCCTCGAGGAGGGTGATCCGGGTGGCAGGCGCGATCTGGGTGAGGCGGAAGGCAGCCGCCAACCCGGCGATGCCGCCGCCGATGATCACGACAGGTGGTGGTGGGGAATCGCTCACGGTGCGCCTCGTCCGAGTCTCATGGGGGAAGCATAGTTGACGCAGGCATGGGGGGATCGGCTGCGGTACGCTCACGAGCACGACGGCTGGCAGCGCGAGATCGGTGGAGCACGCAGATGGGCACCCGAACGCAGTTGGACATGACGCGGACCGAGGCGGCATCCGGCGGGGGCATGGTCTCGGCGAAGACCCCGGAGGCGGCGGAGATCGGGGTGGCGGTGCTGCGGAGCGGCGGCAATGCCGTGGATGCGGCGGTGGCGATGTCGTTCGCGTGCGGGGTCGCCGAGCCGTGGATGAGCGGCATCGGCGGCGGCGGGTACATGGTGATCAAAGGACCCGGGATGAAACCGACGGTGGTGGAGTTCCCGATGGTGGCCCCGGCGGGGGCGCGTGAGGACATGTTCCCGCTCAGCGGGGCACCGGCGGATGCGGCGCTGTTCGGGTGGCCGTCGGTGGTGGACGGGGCGAATGTGCACGGTCCGCGCTCGGTGGCGGTGCCGGGGACGATCGCCGGGATGGCGCTGGCCAGTGAGCGATTCGGGACGCGGCCGTTCGGCGATCTGGTGATGCCTGCAGCGGACCTCGCGGCGCGCGGGGTGCCGGTGACGTGGCAGACGACGTTGACGATGTCGTCCGATCTCGCCGGGCTGCGGCTGTACCCGGAGACGGCGCGCGTCTATCTTGATCCCCATGGGTTGCCATGGGTGTCGCAGGACACCGCGCGGCCGGCGCGGGTGCGGCAGCCGGATCTCGCGAAGACGCTGACGCTGATCGCGGAGCAGGGGCCCCGCGCGTTCTACGAGGGCCCGATCGCAGCATCAGCCGTGGCGCATCTGCAGGCGAGCGGCGCACCCCACACCCTTGCGGACTTCGCGGGGTACAAGGCGGTGGTGAGCGAGGGGTTGACCCTCGACTACCACGGGCGGTGGGTGCACACGATCGGCGGGGCGAGCGGCGGCACGACGCTGGTGCAATCGCTCCTGCTGATGGACGAACTCGGGGTGGCCGGGCTCGGGTTGAACGCGCCGGCGGCGTTGCACCGGATGGCGCAGGCATTCCGGCAGGCGTTCGCGGACCGGTTCGCGTGGTTGGCGGATGCGGAGTATGTCGAGGTGCCGCTGGGGGTGCTGACTGACAAGGCCTACGCGGCGGAGATGGCGCGCGCGTTCCCAGCCGATCGGCTGACGCAACCGACGCCGGGGCCGGCGGGGCGGATGGGCGTGAACCACGGGCTCGGGGGTTCGGTGCCGGAGTACGGCCCGAACTCGGTCGAGCAGATGTCGGACGGGTCGACCACGCACTATTCGGTGATCGACAAGGACGGCATGGCTGTCTCGGTGACGCAGACGCTGCTCGCGCTGTGGGGGAGCAGGGTGACGATCCCGGGGACCGGGATGCTGATGAACAACGGGATGATGTGGTTCGATCCGGTGCCGGGGCGGCCGAACTCGGTGGCGGGCGGGAAGCGGCCGCTGAGCAACATGGCGCCGGTGGTGATCAGCCGGATCGACACCGGGGATGTGGTGGCGTCGTTGGGCTCGACGGGTGGTCGCAAGATCATGAACTGCAACACGCAGTTGGTGGCGAATGTGATCGACCATCGGCTCGGCATCTGGGCTGCGATGGATGCGCCGCGGATCGATTGCTCGACGGCGGACCTGCTGATCTCGGAGCGGATGCCGGCGGGGACGATCGCGGCGTTGCGGGCGATGGGACATCGCACCGCGCCGCGGGATGAGTCGCTGCTGGGCCGGGACTTCGCCTCGCCCTGTGCGGTGATGCGCACGAGCGACGGCGGGACCACGGGTGCGGCGGACCCGTACTACGCGATGGCGACGGCGATCGGGGAATAGCGGCGCAGCGCTACTGGCAGACCCAGTGGCTCTTCTTGCCGACGGACCACATCCACGCCGCGGCGTAGGCGTTGGCGCGCGGGTCGAAGATGTCATAGTCCGCGTAGGGGGTGCCGGCCCACGTTCCGGGCTTGAACTGGAAGATGCCGTAGGAGCCGCCTCGGGTGTTGGTCGCGTTGGGGACGAGGTCGGATTCGCAGCGGGCGACGCGCAGCATCTCGGCGGGGTCCTGCCCGTAGTAGGCGGCAGCCTCGTCGATGATCGCGATGATGTCGCGGCGGCGGAGGAGCGAGGGGTCGGTGATGGCGCCATCGGCGACGCCGCTGACGTGCTTGCCGAGGACCCACCCTTGGACGCCGTTGACGGTGACGGCGAGGTAGCCGTTTTGGGCATCGCCGGTGAGCGGGACGGGGACACCGCGATCGAGGCCGGCGATCACCGCGCTGTCGGGTGAGGGGGATTGCCGGACGTTGAGGCGGCTCGCGGTGACGACCGACTGGCGCTTGCCGATCTGCTCGCGGGAGGCAGTGGCGTCATCAGCGAGGCGGTCCGGGGTCTCGACGAGGCCGGTGGGCAGCCATCCGCGGATGCCGCCATAAATGACGGGGTAGAACCCGGCTTCCACGTCCCCGATGATCGCGACGGTGGCACCGGGAGGCAATTTGGCGAGGGAGGCGGCGCCGTCCTCGGGGATCGAGCGGATGCGGGCGGCGTCAATGGTGAAGCCCATTGGGAGGGCATCAGGCGCCGCGACCGCCGGGGTCATCGCCGCAAACGCGGTGATGCCGACCAGCAGGGCCACAGGCATGAGGGCGGTGAAGAGCATGCTTCGGTTCCACATGCCCCCATGCTACGGAGCGGTCTTGCCGGGGGCCACTGCAATGGGACACCCGTTGGTCGCCTCTTCCGGCGCGAGGCCAGCAACGCAGCGGCCCCTCCATTGCTGACGGGGCCGGGAGGAACCGTTGGTTGCGGGACTGGGATTACTGGCAGGCCCACTCATTCTTGCGGCCCTGCTGCCACATCCAGCCGGCGGCGTTGGCATTGGCCACCGGATCGAAGATGTCGCGGTCGCCATACGGGGTGCCGGCAAAGGTGTTCGGGTGGAACTGGAAGAGACCGTAGAAGCCGCGCGGATTGATGGCGTAGGGATTGAGGCCGGACTCGCAACGGGCAACCCGCTCCATGGCACTGCCGCTCTGGCCGTAGGTGGCGGCGGCGTCATAGATGATCGAGAGGATTTC
>JAPOLF010000230.1 GCA_029977305.1 bacterium
TCCTCCAAGGTCTTGAGGAAGGCATTGGCCGCTGCACCAGTGATCTGATGGGCCTCGTCGACGATGTAGAACTTGTACTGCAACTCCGTGGGGGCGTATTTCACCCGTTCGCGGAGGTCGCGGATGTCGTCGATGCCGCGATTGCTCGCCGCGTCGATCTCGATGATATCCGTGCTGCTACCGGCATTGATCGCCATGCAGTGGGCGCAGGCATTGCATGGCCGCGCCTCCGGATCGGGATGCTGGCAGTTCACCGCTTTCGCCACGAGTCGCGCCGTGGTCGTCTTCCCAGTTCCCCGCGGCCCGCAGAAGAGGTAGGCATGCGCGATCCGATCTAGCTTGATCGCATTGCGCAACGTGCGGACGATGTGCTCCTGTCCTACCAGATCGTCTTCGCTGAAACTCTGCGGTCGATACTTGCGATACAGCGATTGCGTGGCGGGAAGCGGGGTGTGGTCGGTGGTTGCCCGCGCGCGGGTCACCGCAGGCGCGGCTGCGATGTCAGGTTCCGGTTCTGGGGTGGAAAAGGCGTCATCATCGAAGAGACCACGGCTGTTCATGGGCGGGATGCTCGCTCGCGGGGACGACGGGTGCCAGAGTGGCGAATCTCACCGATTATAGCGACCAACGGCGACCAAGTCGGTTCCGGAGCGAAAGGGAGCGCATTGAGCACCCTCTATGTGGTGGCAACCCCCATCGGCAATCTGCAGGACATCACCCTCCGTGCGATCGAAACGCTGAGGCAGGTCGACGTGGTCATTGCCGAGGACACCCGCCATACCCGAAACCTTCTCACCCATCTTGGCATCACCAAGCGACTGATCAGCCACCACGCCAATTCCAGTCAATCGGAGACCGCCGCAGTCCTCGATGCGCTCGCAGATGGAGACTGTGCCCTCGTGACCGACGCCGGAACGCCCGGCATCTCAGACCCCGGGGCGATCGTCGTCGAGGCAGCTCACCGCGCCGGGCATCGCGTGGTGCCGATCCCCGGTGCGAGCGCATTGGCTGCCGCGGTGAGCGCCTCGGGGTTGGTCGCTGGGCCGTTCATGATGCTGGGCTTTCTTCCGCGCAAAGGGAACGACCGCAGACGAGCGATGGCGAGGATCGCCATTGCCGGTATGCCTGTTGTTCTCTTCGAGGCACCGTCACGCATCGGCGACACCTTGCGGGACCTGGCCTCCTCGGTGGGAAACAGGCCCATCGCTGTCGCACGCGAACTCACCAAGGTCCACGAGGAAATCGTCCGGGGATCACTTGTCGATCTCGCCGCGCACTTCGCGGATCGCGAGGTGAAAGGGGAGGTCGTGATTGTTCTTGGAGAGTCCTCGGACTACGTGGACGAAGCCGCACCGAGCGACATCGCTGCGCTTGTGCAGCAACTCCGCGCCTCAGGCATGTCGGCAAGTGCCGCCGCCCGAGAGGTCGCCGAACTCACCGGCATGCCGCGCTCCGAGGTGTATGACCTCGCCCGCAACATGAAAGGCGCGACCGACCCAGAGGACTGACGCTAATCGGGTTGGAAAGCCAGCTTCCTGTGGTACATCAGGATGCTCTGAAGTATCCCCTCGGCGATCAGAAACGCCCAGAGTGATGACACGCCGACGCTGACGAACGGCAACGGGATGCCGGCCACCGGCAGCAGGCTGAGGTTCATTGCGATGTTGATCACCGCCTGCGCGAAGATCATCCCGGTGATCCCGATCGCAAAACACCGCCCGAATCCATCGCGCGCGATTTCCACCACCCGTAAGAACCGCCACAGCAGGATCACGTAGCAGGCGAAGAGGGCGATCATGCCCACGAAGCCGAACATGCTGCTCGCGTGGGCGAACACAAAGTCGGACGTGCGGACGCTCAACAGGTCACTGGAAAACCCGCCCTCCATGCCGTTCCCGAACATACCGCCCGATCCGATGCTGATCGTGGCCTGCATTTGTTGGAAATTCACGTCCTGGTTGCGATCGCTCACGCCCCGGATCGAGTCGATGAAGGCAGAGATGCGCTCTCGGTGGTACTCGCGCAGGAGGAAGGTCGTGTTCAGCGCGACGACCACGACCGCGATGCCGCCCACCGCCAGCATTCCGAGGTGAAGCCAGCGAGGCCGGGAGACCAGCATCATCGCGCACCAGATGATCAAGTAGGTGAGAGCGGAGTCGACATCGGGTTCGGCGATGATCATCGCCATCGGGATCCCGACGATCACCAACGAGAGCACAAAATCCCCGAAAGCCCGCATCGACTCTTGACGCGAGGAGATGAACGCTGCCAGCGCGATTGCCGTGGTGACCTTGGTGAACTCCGATGGCTGCAGCGTCACGAACCCGCCGAAGTCGAACCACCGGCGGGCACCCAGCGTCTCGCTGCCGATGCCCGGCACGAGCACCAGCCCGAGCGCAGCCAACCCCAGCCCATAGAGCACCCACGCGGCGGAGGCGATGAACCGATAGTCGATGGTCGAGACGACGAGGCAGAGCACGATCCCGACCGAGGCCAGCACCGCTTGTCGCACGCCCGGGTTGTCGAGGCCGAAGCCCTCGACGCCAGAAGCGCTCATGATCGCGAGACAGCCGAACCCGATCAGGACGATCGTGGTCACCAGCATGATCACGTCGAAATCGCGGAAGTACCGCCCAGCCAACGGCTTGCGGCCTGTCGAGAGCGACGTGCCAGCGGCAAACGTCCGGGTGCTCATAGGAGGGTCAACTCGTCGTTCATGACGATGTGGAACTCACATCCCAGCATCGTCGCGGCATTGCGGCACATCTGCATGCGCGGCAGGAAGATTTCGAAGTACTGCATCACCGATGCCATTGCCGTGTCGATGGTCAGTTCCAGCGTGATCGTCATCGCCTCGCCATCCACCCGCAGGAATGACCCCGTCGCGGCGTAATTCACTTGGTCATGTTGATCGAACGTCGAGGGTTCCGGATTGCGCACCCGGGAACGGTGAACGTCGGACTTGTCGGCGAGCGTCAGGGCGGCGGACACCGAGTGCACCGCCTCACCCAAGTGATTGTTGTCCCCATCATGTGAACCGATCGCCCCGATCACCACCGCGATGTCGTCATGGGACATGCCGAGGCGCAGCAGGATGCTGTGTGCCAGCAATGCACCGGAGAGCGAGTGCCCATGCCGATTCACCACGTTCCCGATGTCATGCAGATATCCGGAGATGGCGGCGAGTTCCTGATGCCGCTCGTCGTAATCAAGCAGGCGCAGCACATTCCGGGCGATGCTCGACACCAGGTTGACGTGCCGGAACCCAT
>JAPOLF010000231.1 GCA_029977305.1 bacterium
GAACCTACGCCCGGGTCTACGACGCCGACAACGTCGTCGCGTGGGATCTCCGGGCGCCGCGATCGACGA
Organism: bacterium; assembly: GCA_029977305.1. Taxonomy (GTDB): domain Bacteria; phylum Chloroflexota; class Chloroflexia; order Thermomicrobiales; family UBA6265; genus CADCWF01. The sequence continues at coordinate 70 of JAPOLF010000231.1, forward strand.
CCCCGGCCCCCGAAGCGGCCACCCCCAGTCCGACACCCGCTCGGGTCACCGGCACCTGCGTGATCACGGCGACTTCCCCGTGCCTCGAGGCCAGCGCCATCGTCGCGTCGCCGGGTGGAAAGAACGCCACGACCCTTCTCACCTGGAGCACCGGGAGCGCCAGAGCCGGCCACCTCCGCGTCTCACGCGATGGGAAGCCGCCGAAGAATGTCGCCGGCGGCGCCAACGGCACGGTGGAGATCCCGTGGATTCAACCCGAGAGCACCTACGTGTTCACGTTGGTGGATGCCAAGACCGAGGCGCTCCTCGCGACCATTGAGGTGCGCTGGGCGGGCGAGTAGGGGAGTGGACTAGCTGTCGGTGTGGTGGATGATCCCCGGCTGCAGATTCCACCGGCTCATCAACTCGGAGATGAGATTGCGCAACTGGCGATCATCCACATCCCAGCCGAGCGAGCGGCGGTCATGCACCGGGGCGCCGGCGAATTTCTCGCGGCTGGCGCTCGCGCTGTTGTTGGTGCGCGAATCGCGGTAGGAGAGCTCGGCGAACAGCTCACCGCCCTCGCTGGTCAGGTAGAGGGTGTGGCTGGGATCGATCTCGATGCCGACAGCGTCGCCCTCGGCGCCATCGAGCACCAGCGGGTAGCCCTCGGGGACGCGCTGCTCATAGTGCTCCGCGGTGACGCGCAGCATCGGCACGAAGCGCAGACGAATCGACTCGAGACCAGCATCCGACATCGGAACCCTCCAGCAACCTGACCCGGGGATTATCCCCGCCGCGGCGCGATGGTGCAAAACCCGCGCTCGCTACTCCTCGTCCTTCGACCCCGACAACTGCGGATACCCACCCGCCCCGCTCAGAGAGATCAGCCCGCTGTTCACGTAGCTGATCAACTTCTCCCGGGTGTCGGTGATGTCGTTGTTCCGCATCGTCAGCTGCCCGATCCGGTCCTCCGGGGTGAAGGTCGCCTCGCCCTTCTCCATCGTCAGCCGCTCCGGGTGATAGGTCAGATTCGGCGACTCCGTGCTGACGATCGTGTAGTCGTTGCCGCGCCGCAGCCGCACCACCACCTCGCCCGTCACCACCTTCGCCACCCAGCGCTGGCTCGCCTCCCGCAGCATGATCGCCTGCGGGTCGAACCACCGCCCTTGGTAGAGCAACCGCCCGAGCTTGCGCCCGTTCTCCCGGTATTGCTCGATCGTGTCCTCGTTGTGGATGCCGGTCACCAGCCGCTCGTAGGCGATGAAGAGCAGCGCCATCCCGGGAGCCTCGTAAATCCCCCGGCTCTTGCTCTCGATGATCCGGTTCTCGATCTGATCGCCCATTCCGAGGCCATGCCGGCCGCCGATCCGGTTCGCCTCCTCCATCAGGGCCACTTGGTCGGTGAACGTCTGCCCGTTGAGCGCGACCGGCACGCCCTCCTCGAACCGGATCCGCACCTCCTCGGCCCGAACCGGCACATCCTCCCGCCAGAACGCCACCCCCATGATCGGGTCGACGATGTCCATGCTGCTGCTCAACTGCTCGAGATCCTTCGCCTCGTGCGTCGCCCCCAGCATGTTGCTGTCGGTGGAGTAGGCCTTTTCCGCCGACATCTTGTAGGCGAATCCTGCAGCCTGCAGGAACGCCGACATCTCGGCGCGGCCCCCCAACTCGTCGATGAACATCGTGTCCAGCCACGGCTTGTACACGCGCAAGTCGGGGTTTACGAGAAGTCCGTATCGGTAGAAGCGCTCGATGTCATTGCCCTTGAAGGTGGACCCATCACCCCAGATCGAGACGCCGTCCTCCGCCATCGCCGCGACCAGCATCGTCCCGGTCACCGCCCGCCCAAGCGGCGTCGTGTTGAAATAGGTCACCCCGCCGGTACTGATGTGGAACGCCGAGCACTGCAGCGCCGCGATCCCCTCCGCCACCAACTGGGGCCGACAATCGACCAACCGCGCCTGCTCCGCGCCATACTCCATCGCCTTCGCCGGGATCGCCTCGTAGTCGCTCTCATCCGGCTGCCCGAGATTCGCGGTGTAGGCGTAGGGGATGGCACCCTTCTGACGCATCCAGTGCAGGGCGGCACTGGTGTCGAGCCCGCCCGAGAACGCGATCCCGACCTTCTCCCCAACCGGCAGGTGCTGCAGAATGTTGCCCACGAGGATTCCTCTCCATTGCTGCGATTTACGATGATTCCGTAATGAGATGAACGGCCTCAGCGGCCGCGATTCTCCTCAGAGAGTTGGCTCGCGCGCGGGGTGATCTGGCCTGCGTACTTGTTCCCCGCTTTGTCGCGGTAAGGGACGCTGACCGGGCTCGAAACCTCCTCGAAGGAAAAGGCGCAGATCCGCATCCCCGGGTAGAGCGCCACCGCCATCCGCCCGAGATTGCTCAGCTCCATCGTCGCGGTACCGATCCACCCCGGCTCGAAGACCGCCGCCGTGCTGTGCACCGTGATCCCGAGGCGGGCGATGCTGCTCCGCCCCTCCAACCGCCCCAACAGGTCCGGGGGCAACTCCAGCACCTCCACCGTGCTCGCCAAGGCGAAATCCCCCGGCTGCATGATGAACGGCTCGTCCTCCGCCACCTCGATCGTGCGCATCGCCTCGCCAATCGATTGCGGCTTGCGCGGATCGATGAACGAGTGCCGACTGTGCTCGAAAACCATGAACGTGGTCCCCAAGCGGAAATCCACGCTCACCGATCCCAATTGCGCATCCAAGTCCGGCATCGGGTCGATCTTGATCCGGCCCGACGCCAACGCCGCCCGGATGTCGCGGTCTGAGAGGATCATCGGTGCTCCTGCCTGCCCTGCACGGTGGTTCCGCCGCGAAGGCCCTGCCATTCGCGCTGCCACGGTATCCTACCAGCCACGCGACTCCTGCCACGACGAGGATGTGCATGTCCGTCATCCGCAAAGATTGCGACTTCTGTGGTCAGCCCATCGAGCTCCGCCAGCTCGGCCCGCAGCGATGGAAACCATTCAACCCGGATGGCTCCCCGCACGCCTGTCCGGGACGCCCCGCAGCTGGTGCCCGCCCGGCCGCGTCACCCTCTGCCGCGCCCGCCTCCACTTCTGAGAAGAAGAAGTCCGGGTGGATCGGCTTGGCGGTTCTCGCCGCGATCATCCTCGGCGTGGTCCTCCTGATCCGCTCCGGCAGCAAGACCGACACTGCCCAATCCCCACGTCCCGCCGCGACCAGCGTGGC
>JAPOLF010000232.1 GCA_029977305.1 bacterium
GAAGCATGGGTCGCACCGCGACTTCGATCAACAACGGTGGCTCGTCTCCGGTGGCGGGGCTCGCGGTCGTGGGGACGCTCATCGTGGTCCTGCTTGTGCTTGCGCCACAGGCGGTGGACATCCCGATGGCGGCGATCGGAGCGATCCTGCTGATGGTCGTGTGGAAGATGGCGGAGATTCCGCACTTGATCCGCTTGAGCAAGCGGGCACCGCGCGCTGACATCGTCCTCCTCTGGCTTACTGCGGCACTCACGATGTTCATCAGCCTCGAGGTTGCCGCGTTGGTCGGGGTGATGCTTGCCGGACTCTATTTCATGACCCGGATGGCAACATCGATGGGCACCTCGCCGCGCGGCGACCAGGAATTACGGGATGGAGTTGCAGACGACATTGGGGCGAGCCACGTCCCGGCGGGGACGCTGGTCTTCGACATCGACGGTCCGTTCTTCTTCGCTGCGATTGAGCCGTTCGAGATGGCGATGGATGAGCTCGCCGCCGATCCTCAGAATCTGATCATCCGCCTCGATGACGCACCCTATCTGGACCCGACCAGCGTGCAGGCGATGGAGGAGGCGATCGCCTGGCTGCACCAACGCGGGGTGCGGGTGATCATCTGCGACGCCAATGACCACGTCCGCGCCACCATGGAGTCCATGGGCGTCGTCGATCTGGTCGGCGGCGAGAACCTGCCGGGCTCCTTCGCAGACGCGCTGGCGCTGGTGCGCGCCGCGTGACGGAGGCTCGCGTATCCTTGAGCCTGACGTCGATGCGTCGCCGGAAGTCGTCGAGGTGCGCCCCATGAATCCGACCATCCCCCTGCGCGTCGTCCACGGGGCATGCCCCCATGATTGTCCCGACACCTGCGCGATCCGGGTGACGGTCGATGGCGACCGCGTCGTCGGTTTCGACGCCGATCCGGATCATCCCTTCACCGATGGCTGGCTCTGCGCCAAGGTGCGCCCCTATCTCGAGCGCGTCTACGCCCCGGACCGCTTGATGCACCCGATGCGTCGCAGCGGCGCCAAGGGACACGGGCAGTGGCAGCGGATCACGTGGGACGAGGCGATCGGGGAGATCACCGATCGTTGGAAGGCGATCATCGCCGAGCACGGCGGCGCCGCGATCCTGCCCTACAGTTTCAGCGGGACGCTCGGGCTGGTGCAGATGGGCATCTCCGGCGAGCGCCTGTGGAACCGGATGGGTGCCAGTGGTCTGGAGCGCTCGATTTGTGGCGCGGCGGCCGAGTCTGCGGTGATTCACACCTTGGGGGCCAAGACCGCGCCCGCGGCTGAGGACCTGAAGCACAGCCGGATGATCATCATCTGGGGCAGCAATCCCGCGAGCACCAACCCGCACTTCATGCCGTTCCTGCAGACCGCGATCCGCAACGGGACGAAGGTGGTGGTGATCGATCCGCGACGCACGACCACCGCCCGCCGAGCGCATCTGCACCTGCAGCCGCATCCCGCGACCGATGGCGCACTGGCCCTCGGGATGATCCACGTGATCTTCGCGGAGGGGCTGCACGTCGAGCCGTGGCTCGAGGCGAACACGATCGGCTGGCGTGAGCTGCGCGACCACGTCGGGGCGTACACCCCGGAGCGGGTCGCCGGGATCACCGGCCTCGATGCATCGGTGATCGTTGATCTGGCACGGGAGTGGGCCACCTCCGGTCCGGCGATGGTCAAGTTCTCCGATGGCCTGCAGCGTCACGAGAACGGCGGGCAGACGATCCGCTCGCTGATCGCTCTTGCGGCGGTGACGGGCCAGATTGGCAAGCGCGGCGGCGGCGTCTACTACTCGACGAGCGGCTACGCCATCTGGGACAGCGAGGCAGCCGGACACCGCTCCGCGTGCCCGCCGCGGCCGCGCGTGATCAACATGAACCGCCTCGGTGCGGCCCTGTGCGGGGAGGCGGTGGATCCCCCGGTGATGAGCCTTTTCGTCTTCGGGGCGAATCCGGTTGCGGCGTCGCCCAACTCCGGGAAGATCATCGATGGCCTGCTGCGCGAGGACCTCTTCACCGTGGTGCACGAGCAGTTCATGACCGACACCGCGAAGTACGCCGACATCGTGCTCCCTGCCACCACGCAGGTGGAGCAGGTCGATCTGCACCGACCGTACGGCCATCGGCATCTGCAGTACAACGCGCAGGCGATCCCGCCGATGGGCGAGTGCCGGAGCGACTGGGACGTCATGCGCGCCCTCGCGACCGGGATGGGGTACACCGAGTCGTGGCTGCACGATGATGCGGAGGCGGTCATCCGCGAGGTGCTCGACGCGTCGCGCGCCGCCAACCCGACCTTGGCCGGGATCACACTAGAGCGGCTGCAGGCAGAGGGGACGGTGCCGTACACCTTCCCAGAGCCGGATTGGGTGCCCTTCTCCGACGGCGTCTTCCCGACCCCCTCCGGCAAGGTCGAGTTGCGGTGCGATCGGCTTGCGGCGAAGGGGCTGAACCCGCTCCCGGACTATGTCGAGCCAACGGAGTTCCGCGAGGCAGCAGCGGGGACGTTGACGCTGCTCGGTGGGGCGGCGCACCACTTTGTCTCCACAACCTTTGCGAATCAACTGAGTTTGATGATGAAGGAGGGCACGCCCTTCATCGAACTGCACCCCGAGGATGCCGCCGAGCGCGGCATCGAGGATGGCGACGATGTCCGCGTCGAGAACGCGCGCGGATCGTGCGTGCTCCGGGCGGTGGTGACCGACGAGGTCCGACGCGGCGTGGCGGTCTCCCCGAAGGGACGCTGGGCGTCACTCTCGCAAGGAGGGCGCACCGCGAATTGGACGGTCTCCGATCGGCTCGGGGATCTCGCCGGGCAGTCGACGTTCCACAGCAATCGGGTGACGGTGACCCCGGAGCGTGCAGCCATGGCGCAACCAGTTGAAGCGGAGAGTGTTGCCGACTGATTGCAGGCGTCGCGGATCGCCGATGGGGAAGAGCAGATGAGTCACAATCCAAAAGGTCCGCTGGCGGGGATCCGTGTGTTGGCGCTCGAGTTGGCGGTCGCGGGACCGCTCTGCACACGCCATCTCGCTGATCTCGGGGCGGAGGTGATCAAGGTCGAGCGGCCGGGGGGCGGGGATTTCGCGCGGCGGTATGACACCGCGGTGCTCGGGCAGTCGAGCTACTTCGTCTGGCTGAACCGCAACAAGCGCTCGCTCTCCCTCGACATGAAGGCGCCCGCCGCGCGCGAGATCCTCGAGCGATTGGTGGCGGAGAGCGATGTGCTCGTGCAGAACCTCGGGCCGGGGGCAA